>DAOWDY010000176.1 GCA_030638785.1 Candidatus Thorarchaeota archaeon | reverse complement strand
CTCCAAAGCTCCCCACACCATGCAAGATTGTCTTTGACCAGATTGATCCTGCACTCAAGAAGAAGATGGGTTACGGCGAGTAGTCACACAACTATCATTCCTTTACCCTTTGAGTAGTTCATCTAGGGAACTTCATGCATATCCGAATGTGCTAAGTTTCATAAAGACCTAACCCACTCTATGAATGTAGATTGCAAAGAAGGAGTCCAAAATGGGAAATAAGGACTCGTATATCAAACATACTTGTTCGTTTTGCATGAAGACCTATCTATATTCGGGAATAAATAATGATGGCTCTCTATTCTGCCAACACTGTGGTAAGATATTCTATCCTCACTCCTCAATAGAGCCGCAGGAAGAAAGCGTACCAGACACAACAACTTGGTTGACAACCAAAAGGAGTGAAGGTGTTAGAATCACATGTCCTGAATGTAACGCCACATACATCTTTAGAGATGATCGCCTGGCAGGCAAAGACAAGATACAATGCCAAAACTGCGCGGCATCGATTGCGGCATCTGGTGAAAACACCATCATAGTGGAAGAAACTGAATTTGGAGACGAATCAGTACGAGGTGATTTTCTCACCATCATTTTGGTTCTCATTATTTTCCTCTATGTACCTTGGATTTTCTCACTTCCTATCATTATGTGTATTCTTTATGCGAGAATAAGTCGAAGGCGTAATGCGCATGTGGTGAAAGACCAAGGAGTCAGTCTTGGATGGTAGGTACAACTACTTCTCATCCTTGTCAACTAAGTCCGCAATTTTCCTTACAGTTCCTGTAAGTGTTGCTATTTCACGCCCGCTCATGTACGCACGATTTAAGAGATTTCTGAAGACCTGTTTGACAATTGGTTTTCTGAAGTCTTTGATTCTAGTCTGTTCAACTAGATCATCGAAGAAAATCGCAACTTGTTCTCGCTCCTGTTTTGTTGCAGGTCGTAAATCGGTTGGTCTGCGAAGTGGTTTCTCAGCGTATTTTCTGTAGAGCTCGTAAAGTGTGACTGTAATCGCATGGCTAAGATTCATGCTAGGATATTCCAAAGATGTTGGAATTGAAAAGGCAAGATCACAGAGGGCTAGCTCCTCATTCATCAATCCTACAGACTCTCTACCAAATACAAGTGCCACAGTTGCGGGAAGTGATTTAGGATCAGGTAACTCTTCCAATGGAATCACTGCTCGTGTAACACTATGATTGCTACCTTTCCTAGCTGTAGCTGCCCAAGCTGCTTCCACGTCATGGAGTGCTGACTCCAAATCAGGATAAATCTCTGCTCTGTCTAGAATCTCTGACGCCCGGACTGCAAATATCTGTGCAAACTGATCATTTCTGATATCTTCACCAACAATCCTAAGTCGGCTAACACTGAAGTTTGCCATTGCTCGTACGGCAAAGCCAACATTTCCAGGTTCTTCTGGTCCAACTAATACAATAACAACATCTGGAAATCCATATTCTGGCTCTTCTTCCATCACAGACATCCCCTTGGTCTATTACCTATGTGAGAGTTGAAGAACATCTCCCTCTGCAAGAGGATAGTTGAGCCCTACGACTCGGCGCTTGATTTTGTCATTTTCTCGGATAATGGCTGCGGACTTGAATCTCTCTACGAATAGTTCTTTGTGGACCTTAGCGGCAGCATCCTCCACAACTGAGCCAACAGGGAGTACAATTGGCTTGACTTCTCTCCTCTTACCTGGTATTTTCGTATAGATTCGTAGTATATCCAGACGGAGATAAAGTGCCCATGCCATTCCATCTAGGTTTTCGTTCTTTTCTGCAGATATTGGTATTATCTCGAATCTTTCACCGTATTTTTCATCGAGTTCTTGAAACCTTTCCTTGGAATTTGGTGCATCCCCTTTTGTCGCAACAACAAGGGCTCGCACATACGCTACACTGGAATCCATGGCATCGACAAACTGTTGATGGGTTGCTGGTTTCTGGAACCTGACAATAATGTTGGTAATCTTACGTGCATGAAGATAATCGATGACATCATCTCTGGTTCCTTCATAATACTGAATCCCATAAATCTGATGCCCACCAAGGCCAACGCGCTCTATTCTTACAGCACTCTTTTCGCGGTTGAGTCGAATTCGAGCTCTGTCCAACTCACCCAAGATGATGCTCATCTGAGTTTCAATGTCCTGTGAAAGATCTATTAGTATGGCAATACAATCAGTGTTACGCGCAACAGCCAATGACTGTCTGCCTATGCCTGAATCATAACTACCCTCAAAGAGTCCAGGTATCTCAACTAGTTGAATATTGATGTCTTCTAGTGATAGCATTGCAGGTGTGGGAATGGGAGTAGTAAAAGGATAATCTGCAACCTCAAACTCCGCGTTTGTTATTGCATTAATCAAAGTTGATTTGCCACTATTGGTTACACCAACAAGACATACTTGACCAGCACCCTCTTTTCGGACTACTCCTTCCTCAGCTCCGCCACCACTACGACGAGCACGGTCTTGTTCTCTCTGTTTGTCAAGTTGTGCTTTCAACTGGGCGAGTTTCTTCCTGTAATCGCCCTTCATTCTCTCTGCACCCTTGTGCCTAGGGACAAATGATAGAAGCTTCTCTAATTCTACTATTCTCTTTTCGAGGCCTTCAGTATCCTCGTAAATCTGCCTCTGCTTATCAAATTCTGGAGTTACGTTTGTAGGCACAGGAGAACCCCTTTGTTATTGCTACTTCCTTTTCGGAAGATACCATTATGAAGATTTCTTCATGGTTCCTTTTGTGAGTCAAAGTAAAGATTGATGTCAAGAATGAATCTTTCCGGAGTTGAGGTACATTTCAAAGCTCCATACTTCTCTAAAGAAGTGGAAGCAGCATGCATATTTGGATAGATGAAAAGCCCCTCTGATGTTTTGACATCTGCTATTGATGAATCTGAATCATTGGATGCAACAAAGACTTGACCATAAGGCCATTGAGAAACAAGGGTTTCTAGGCTTGTTCGTTCCAAGATGATTCCATTATCCATTACTTGTTCAGACTTTTCTTGTAATTCCTGCAACGCGATGGAAGCTTTCAGAAGAAAGAAAGCAATGGATCTCTCATCAGGTGAAACTCTTCTCAGAGTATCTCCTGGGAATGTGATTGTTTTCAGCTCATCATTGTGGACAATTCCAATAATTACCTTAACATCTCGTCTGAGGGCATTGGAAAGAAAGAGGCCAACATTTACACATCGAGCTGCAGTGACCACCTGAGAACTATTCTCCCCTTTCTTGACGCTTGCTTTGTCAATTGGGAGTTCATTGAATAGAACTAGAAAGCTGCGCACTAATACCCACATCCAGAAACCTAGATGTTACATGCCTGGCATTCCAGGGAGGTTCGGGAATCCTCCCCTACCACCACGCTTTCGCGACTTGCCCATCTGCTTCATCATCTTCTTCATGTTTTCGTATTGTTTGAGTAGCTCCCTCACATCTTGTACAGAGGTTCCAGAGCCTTTAGCAACACGTTTGATTCTCGATGATTTGATTAACTTGGGGTCGTCAAGCTCCTCTTTTGTCATAGAGTTCATTATAACCTCGAAGCGTTTGAGGTTCTCCTCTTGGACCTCAGCGATATCCTCTGGGAGCTTGTACTGAAGGCCCAACATCTCCATAATCTTACCAAGTGGTCCCATCTTCTTCAATTGCTTAAGCTGTGACATCATATCAGTGAGTGTGAACTTGCCTTTCATAATGCGCATGGTCGCATCTTCATCAATCTCAATCTGTGCTTCTTTTACCTTGTCAACAAGCCCTCTAATATCTGACATTCCCAAAAGGCGGCCAGCGAATTTAGTTGGATTAAATGGTTCTATTGCGTCCATTCCTTCTCCAGTACCAATGAATTTGATAGGGGCACCAGTTGCAGATACGGCAGATAGTGCACCGCCACCTTTGGCACTACCATCAAGTTTGGTGACAATAATCGATCCTATCTCGGTGGCCTTTCGAAATGCACCAGCCTGTACACCCGCCTGCTGACCCAATGTTCCATCAATGACCAATACGATTTCCTGAGGTTTGACTGCCTTTGAGATATCCTTCATCTCTTTGATGAGACTAGTTTCTTCGCGATGCCGCCCAGAGGTATCGAGAAGGATTAGCTCAACACCCTTGTTTTTCATCTCCTTGAATCCCTTTTTGGCGAGTTTGACAGCATCTTTCTCATCCTCATCGCCATAGAAGGGCACATTGGACCTCTCTGCTAATTGCTTCAGTTGGCTGTATGCTCCCGGTCTGAAATTATCTGCACAGATGACGCCTGATTTGATACCTCTCTTCTGATAATACCGGGCAAGTTTTCCTATTGTTGTTGTTTTACCAGACCCTTGGATACCAATCATCATCACAAGATTTGGTTTTCCAGGTTTGATAGTGAAGGGAACTACCTTCTCACCCAAGAAGTATGCAAGAGTATCCCAAACGACCTTTATTATATGCTCACGACGAGAGATGCCTCGTGGTAAGTTCTCATCTAATGCATTCTCCTCTACTCTCTGTGTGATTGCCATTACAAGACTGACATCAACATCCGCGACTAGGAGGGCGCGTTGGATGTCCTTCACAAGCTCCTTGATTAATTCTTCATCTATCACACTTGCTCCAAATAACTTCTTGAGAGCTGAGTTCAATGACTTACCTAAACCTTCGAGAACCAATTCATCTCACCGTCTTAATCGAGGGCGTGTCAGTAGGGTATCCATATCAACCTTCGCTTCAAACCACTTGTCCCACTTTAAGAAGGGGAAAGGCTAAAACGAAGTGGTGCACGAGCAAAAATCAGTTTGGTGATGAACGTGGGTGACGACAGCGAATCAAAGATCCGTATTGTGAAAATCAAGAATGGGACTGTAATTGACCACATTGCTGCTGGTCATGCACTTGATGTTCTTCAGATTCTTGGAATCACTGGAAAGGAAGGCAATGTTGTTTCACTGGGTATGAATATCAGAAGTTCAAGAATATCAACCAAGGATATCGTCAAGCTTGAAGATAGATACCTAAAGGAGAATGAAGTCGCAAAGATTGCCCTTGTAGCACCAGATGCTACCATAAACACCATACGCGATTCAAAGATAGAGAAGAAGACTCGCGTTGAATTACCAACAACCATCAGGAATGTCATTGTGTGTCCTAATCAGAGATGCGTGACCAACAAGGAACGAGAACCTATACAACCGAAGTATGAAGTTATTACCAAGACACCCATGAAAGTCAAGTGTGAGTACTGTTGGACTCTTATTGATGAGAATGATATCATATCACAATTCACTAGATGAAGCGCTTTTTAGCTGCTGTAACTCTTTGCAAATGCTTTTTAGTGGTGTGAACTTCTCGCTGAGAAGTGGGTTCCATGGTCAGCGATAAAATAGCAATCGTTGGTGACCGCGATACCGTGACCGGTTTCCGTATGGTAGGTGTCAGAGAGAGTTCTATACCAACCACTCCTGATGAAATAAGAAAAGCCCTACTAGATTATTTTAGAGATCCACAGATGGGTCTTATTATCATCACAGAACCCCTTGCGATGGAAGTTGAAGATACAATCCTTGAGCTTTCAGAGGCACCAGTACCTG
>DAOWDY010000172.1 GCA_030638785.1 Candidatus Thorarchaeota archaeon | reverse complement strand
TCCTGACCTCCGAGATCCCACACAATTACTTTGACATCGGCGGGTCCCTCTGCTCCGTTGATCTGAATTGTCTGAGTTGAATGCTGAACCCCCACAGTGACCTGGTATTCTTCGCTGAAGATACCTTGTGAGAAACGTCTCACTGCGCTGCTTTTACCTACTCCACCGTCACCAATGACACATACTTTGTAGATAAACGATGGATTGTTCATGCACATCCTCTCAAGCAGTATTGAATATATTATATGATACTTAAATATGATATCCTAATGTAGTCCCTAATCATAATTGAGAAAGCGAACACCTATTGAAGAAATCTAGTCGGATATTGTAAATAAGCTTGAAATATCTACAATTCAAATACAATGGTACACTTCTTCTGTGATACATTTGACTGTTGAAGGGAGCTAAATGGAGAACAAAGAGATTGACGAGCTAATGGCGCGGCATTTAGAAGCTGTGGATGCGAATGATATTGATGCATATATGGATACATGGGCTGATAATGCAAGTATAGAATTCCTGCTTACAGGAAAGGTTGTTGAAGGAAAGGAAAACTTGCGGAAATCGTTCTTAGAGCAGTTGTTTAATCCTTCAGCAGGTATCAAGACTGAAATTGCAAAAGAACTGCATTACAAGAATTTTCGTACATATGTTGAGCGTATCACTGAGAGCTCCATCCCTGATCTTGCAGGTCTTGAAATTCACTGGACACTAGAATTCAAAGATGGAAAGATTAAACGTGTTTGGACCCTACAGTAAATCATTCCGTTGGAATCATTCCACCGAATGCAATGTGTGAAAAAGAAGTGGTTTCACAATCCTGTATCTTCTTACCACATATTGTTTGAACACGTTTCTGGAATCTTTGGAATTCCTCCATCCAGATGTTAGCTTCCTCTTCAGATAGAAAACTGAATGCAAATGTGACTGCACCCTTCTTCTTAGGAGTATCAGTACGTTCCAACATGAGATTAGAAATAACCTGAAGATGGGCTGCTGAGGACTCAAGGAAGGCTTTCTTTCTTTCACCTTTAGGGTCTTGTGATGAATCTATCACAAGCTCTTCAGAGTGACCTGGGTTTATACTGTAGTACTTGATAGATCTCTGATACTTCTCAGAACCAACTCTAACTCTCAGTACCTCTTCCTCAACAAACCTCGAGAGATGATGTGACATGGTACTGCGGCTGATTTCAATTTTCTTCATGAAATCTTGTGCTGTCATCTCTTTATTGATAAGAACTTCAATATAGATACGGGCTCTTACTGGGTCTGAGAGTAGTTCTGGTAGAGTCATTTTTCGACCTCAACAACTGTCCAGTGTTGCTTCTGGAAGAGACCTTATAAGTTCGACGCCATAGTTATGTTTCGATAGAATCGAAATGATTCGACTATATAGGATGATATTGATGTCAGAGCATATCGTTAAAGAAATAGAAAACCGGATTCAGGAAATGGTTGATGAGGATGTATTCTCTGGAACAGTTCTCATTGCAAAAGGAGAGGAAGTTGCCTTTGAGAAAGCATATGGGTTTGCTTGCAAGAGATTCAATGTTCCAAATGACGTTGATACGATTTACAACATAGGGTCACTGAATAAGCAATTCACAAAGATAGCTATTCTTCAACTTCTTCAGAAGGGGTTGTTAGACCTAGATGATCTTGTAGGAAAACACATTCCTGATTTCAAGGATGAAATTGCATCAAAGGTAACTATCCGACACCTATTGTCATTCACTTCAGGGCTCGGAGATTACTTCAATGATAAATTCAGAATGAACAACTGGAACCTAAGAAAGCTCGATGATTTTGTTGAACTATTCATTGACCAACCACTCCAATTTGAACCTGGAGAAGAGAGATTCTACAGTAACGCTGGATATGTTGTCCTCGGCAAAATTGTTGAAGCAGTCAGTGGATTAGATTACTTTGATTACATCAGAAAAAATATCTACGAACCCGCAGGTATGACTCACTCGGACCATTATGAATTGGACAAGCCAATCCCTAATCTCGCCACAGGATATACAAGAAAGATGGGTTGCTGCCCAGATGATGAAGATGGTTCTCTTGAAGAACCAAGAAGAAACAACAACTACGTGATTGGAACAAGAGGTAGTTCTGCAGGGGGTGGACACTCCACTGTTCGAGATCTTCATAGATTCGATTTGGCTCTAACTGGAGAACAACTGCTCGATGCGAAACATACCAAGATGGCGATACTACCGATAGGTGCCGATCAAGATTCCTCACCAAGTGCTATCGCTCTTGCAGGTGGAGCACCAGGTCTAAGTGCACTATATCTTAAGTTCTTCAAAGCAGGGTACACAGTAATTGTTCTCTCAAATTATGACCCTGATGATGTAGAACCACTGGTGAATGGGATTCGAGAAATCATCGTTGGCAAAGATGATACTAAAGCTGTTCACAGAATCCATGAGAATGAATCAAAGGACCAGAAACAATGCTGTGGAAACTAAATTGCTGCATCTTTGCGTAGATAATACTGGATTTATCTATGTAAAGGCGTATTATCATGGAGTTGTAAGAAATGCAAAAGCTATCTGCATCAATGAAAAGTTCTGGAGCTGTAGAGATATGCAAACGGCTGGGAGAAATGTCTGGTGGAAAGGTCCTTGATGTGGGAACCTCTGAAGGCAGTTTCATCAAAACCCTAATGAAGATACTGAGGGATTATGACTCTTTCATAGGCATCGATATTTCTGAAGAGGATTTGGAGAAAGCCAGAAGCAAATTCAATGATGAACCAGTAGAGTTTATCGGAATGAATGCTGAAAAAATGACATTTGATGATAATTCCTTTGACACAGTCTGTATTTCATTTTCCATTCATCATCTGGAAAAACCGAATAAGGTACTTGATGAAATGCAGCGTGTGTTAAAACCAGGAGGTCATCTTATTATCCAAGAGATGTTCTGCGATGACGATCAGAATGAGGCTAAACAGACTGAAACTCTTGTGCATCACTGGGACGCAAAGGTAGATTCAATCAGGGGGGTTCCTCATTTTGAAACGCTATCTCGAGAGCAGCTTAGAGAACTTGTTAGGTCAATGAAATTCAGCAGCATTGAAGACTTCGAATCACAACGTTATGTAAAATGCTTATTTTGTGAAGATATGGAAAAGTGTGGAGATTCTAAGAACAAAGACATTATTGAATTCGCATTACGTGAAATTGATGAGATTCTAGAACGGATAATAGATCATCCTAGGTTCAAAGAACTAAGTCAAGAGGCAGAACTATTGAAGAAAAGGGTTAAATCAATAGGCACGGAACCTGCATCATTCTTGTTCTTCATATGTAAGTGAGAGGTGTAGAAGTACTGTAAGAATGGGCAAACATTGATTACCCATCCAGACAGGGACTCCTAAAGCAGCGCTTTCTAAAGGTCTTCAGGTTTCACAAGTTTGGTCTTTGCTTGGAATATTGGCCCAACAATGCTCATCACAAACTTGACGAATCCATCGTCCTCAGAAACAACTCCAATTACATCACTGTCCTCTGACGCAGCTGGTGCCATAAGGACCTCTTCGCTGTCACGGACACATGCAAAGACATCCTTTTCGCTCCTAAGCCTGACACGAATATTGCCCTTTCCCACAAGCGACTTGACATTAGGTCCAAGTGAACCGCTTTCTGTCAGGACCAGCTCAACTCCCACTACGGTCTTGAGCTCCTTCAGGGTTTCAGTAGGAACATCACTAGCTTCAGGAATAATGAGAGTCACTTTAGATTTCGCTCGTCCCAGCATATCCTTGATGTGTGCATTGACAGCATCCCTGGTAACAACATTCCAGGTCTTCTTTGCTCCTGGAAAATCGGCGGCACGCACTCGCTCCCAAACCTTTGAGAGTCGCTCGGCAATGTCCTGAGTATCAACCTCGTCTCCGCTAGATGCAAATGCCGCTTCGAGAGTTTCATCAGTTAATCCGATCATCGGGCTTTCCTCAAGCTTGTCGATAGATCGAGTCAATGTACCGTTCAAAGATTCAAGCTGATCCTCCAACTTCTGATAGCTCTCTCCAATGTCCTGTGTGACCTTCGACGTGATACCATCTAGTTCCGCCCCAGTACTCTCAAGATGAGTAGAGAGTAGAGACCCTGATTTAGATTTGAGGTCTTCACCTGCGGATGATAGGGATTGCTTTTGTTCTTCATTAGCTCCATCAACTTTTGAGGAAGCATTCATGATTATACTGTCAGCCTCTTGCCTTCCCATTTCCATCTTACCCTCGATTCCAGACACTAACGATTGCACACCCTCTTGGATCTTATTATTGGATTCATCTTTGTGATTGGAGATTAATGAGGAAACAGAAGATAATGTATTGACTGTGCCCTGTTTGACCTCATCTATCACATTTGTAAAATCATCTGCTGCGGATGAGAGTGAAGTTTTTGCATCCTGTGAGGCAGTGCTTAACGCATCACCTGTTGTTGTTTTCGATGATTCTAATTCCGATGCAACTCTTTCAGATGTCCCTCGCATTGAGCCTCTAAGAGTATTGATGGTTGTCGTAGAACTTTCTTGTACTCTGCTACGACCATCTGATGCAATTGAAGACACACTAGCTGAAAGGGATTCAGTAGTCTGACGCAGCTTGTCCCCTGTTGATTGAATGAGAACATTCTTTGATTCTTCGAAGCTGTCTGAAACTGAAGTTGCTGCTTGTTTGAATTCAGAGGTCGTAGTGAGAGATGCATCCTTCGATATCTTAATTGTATTCTGAAGTTCCGTACTAAGGCTATCCAATGCCGTCTTTGCTTCGCCTGACACCTGTGTGAGTGCAGCAGTTGTTGCTTGATTCAAATCGCCAAGCTTGGATTCAAGTTCTTGGTTTGAATGATCTGCTGAGGCTCCCATAGCAGTTATCATCCCCTGATAACTAGAATCAATCTTGACTGAAAGTTCATCAAGAGATTTAGAAATCAATTCGATTTCTTGAGCAACGATGGTCTGAATATTACCAACCATCTGCTCCAAACTATTCTTCAGTTTCTCTTTTCGGATATTCATTAGAGAGTGAGTGTCCTGAGTAACCTCTGACGAATATTGTTTGAGTGACTCGTAATTACTTTGAATGGATGAACTGGCAGCATTCTTCATCGATTTCATTGTTGTGTCCACAAATGATTGTGAACGTGACTCAAACTCATCGATCTTGCTTGAGATTGACTGAATACTTGTTTCTGCTGAAGCTGAGAGTTCTGAATGTGTTTCATCTAACTTTGAGTGAAGGTTCTGAGTTGCAGCATCCTGATGTGCTTTCATTGTTGAGTAAGACTGCTCTAGTTTTGTACCATGTTCTTGCAGATAGACTTCTTCTTCTGTAGCCTTATCTCGAAGTGCCTCTTCGATCTCCTGTTCCAATACGGTATATTGATTTTCAATATCTGAAACAGCAGAGTTGACGATCTGAGTAATCTGTGACTCACCCTCTGATATTGAATTGGTGACTTCTTCTCCTGCAGAACTCAATGTTGAGGACATCGACTGGTTAATCGAATTCAATGAGGAAGTAACATTTCCCTCAATTTCGTTCATTCTCCCCTGAACAGTTTCCTTCCGCTGATTTAGTGTATTTTCTATAGATTTCGATTCCTCTTGAATTCGTACCTTGGTTGAAGATTCAAGCTGTGACATTGAGGAGGAAAAGTCCGACTCGAAGGAATTTGCAATCTCACTAGCGTCTGTCTTTGCAGATTCGATAGACTGCTTCAACCTGATTCCTGACTCAGACATCATGCTCTGGAGGTCGTTCTTTGATGAGTCGATCATGTTAGAGGAAGATTCTTTCCAATTTGATAACATATCAGTTGACTCGCTCTCATATTTCTCCTGAGTCGCTTCTTTTAGTGTGTTCCAAGTATCTGTCTTGGATCTGACTTTCTGCATGGACGAGGTTTTTGCACTTTCAGTACTGCTTTTCTGAGTCGACACGGACTCTAGGTTCTCTCGTGTCATAGCAATCAGTGCATCTCGTACGGTCGTAGATGCTTCACGAATCTGTTCTTTCAGCTCATCTCGCATAGATTGTATCCTTTGTGAAACCTCTCTGACTTCCTCTGCAAGTCCGTCAAACGGTGGAACAGCGTGATATCTTGGTATCAATCCTGGAAGTTCCACTATCATATTCTTTTCCTTGAGCCCATCAATCTGGGTTACAATCTGGTCTAGAGACCTTCCCTTACTAAGAAGTGCAAGGTCTCCGAGAGTTGCATTCCCATATGCAATGACCAGAGAATAAACTTCAAGTTCAGATTCACTAGCACCTAGAAGTTCTTTGTGGCCATTAGGGGGTTCACTATAATCT
>DAOWDY010000047.1 GCA_030638785.1 Candidatus Thorarchaeota archaeon | reverse complement strand
TCTCTTCTAGAGTGAAATGTGAGGGTACTTCATATTCCTCGATTCTTTGTAATTCCACGATTATTCCCCCGAAGTATCTGATTTTACTGGACAACACTTCTTTATCAATTTGCTCTAATCTTAACTATCCAAAAGGAAACCTGCTTGATTAATGGTAACTGTGTCATTTATTATAATTCGAATTGCGATATCACTCGGAGAGGAATATCATTGTCAGACACCACCGATATACTATCTGTACGCCTTCCATATGCATGTCATGCGTGTGGAGTTTCCCTCGACAACGACAAAGTGATTTGGACAGGTCCACTCACTGCCGAATGTCGATGCTGCGGGACAAAGATCAAGGGTGGGATTAGAAGAGTCTAGAGATGTTACATCCTGATTCTTTGAAATCCCACACTTTGAGCTGAGTCAATCGACTCAGCTATTTCTTCCCAATACCTAGTGACTTTAGGAATGCCTCATTGTTTGAATGACGACCGAGGAAGTCCTTTACCATCTCATCAGGGTCTCTACTTCCACCCGGTGCAAGTATTTTCTCTCGATATTCCAATCCTGTTTTCTCGTCCATGAATCCATTCTTTTCAAACTTTGTGAAGAGGTCCTGTGCATACACCCTGGACCAGAGATAACTGTAATATCCAGCCTCATAACCTCCCATGATGTGTCCAAAGCTAGCTTCGGGAATAGTACCCTCAGGTACTGTAAATCCTGTAATTTCCTTAAACAAGCGATGGAACTCAGAAGTGGGATCCTCAGGAGTTTCAGTGTGGTATAACATATCGATTAGCGAATAGAAAACCTGTCTGAGTTGTAGAATCCCCGTATCTGCTAGTTTCGCGTCTAGCATTCTATCAAGCAGATCTTTGGGTAGCTTCTTTTTCCTATCCTCGTAATGTCCGGAAACAAGAGTGAGAATTTCCTCTTTCCAAACCCAGTTCTCTAGCATTATTGAAGGTACTTCTATGAAATCTGGAAGGACTCCACCGAGACCAAATCGTGCGTATTTCGCTCTGTTAGTAACAACATGCATAAGATGACCAAATTCGTGGAAGAAGGTTTCTACTTCTGGATGTGTCAATAGTGATGGTTTAGTTTCTGTTGGTTTCTGGAAGTTAGCCACCATAGATGTTATTGGTAGTAGAACTTCTCCATCCTTGATTCTTCTGTTCAGGATAGTAAAGACTGCATAGTGTTTGAATTTACCGTCACGCGGATACAGATCGAGATAGAACACTCCCATTGGAGTTCCTGTTACTTTGTCAATGACCTTGTATTCGGTAACATCATCATGCCAACTATTAGGATTCTTATTTTCTACGAATTCGAGATTGAGAACTTTCTGATAGACTTGGAGCACTCCCTCTACAACTGTATCCATTGGGAAGTATTGCTTTACTTTGTTCTGATCTACTGCATACTTTTCTCTCATGAGCATCTCATGATAGTAAAACAAGTCGGCAAGGACCATCTCAACTGATTCGATTGGAATTCCAAGTTCATCCGCTTTTAGTTGCTTGAATGCATCAAATTCCTTCACCCTCAGAGGTCTGAGTTTATCTCTCAAGTCATTCATGAAATCGAAAACTCTGTTGGGAGTCTTCGCCATTTTCCTACTGATTTCGTATTCTGCAAAATTGGTATGTCCCAAGAGTTTAGCTTGTCTATCTCTAAGGGCAAGTGTATCTGCTAAGCGCTCAGAATTCTCTTTTCCCCCTCTTAGATAATACGCGTGTTGCATTCTTTCTCGAGTTTCAGGTTTCTTCGCGTATCGTATAATTGGATTGTATACTGGATAATCCAAGGTACAAAGGTAAGCATCACCCTCTTTCTCAAGATTTTCATAGATTTCAGGAGGAACGCTCTCCAGGTCTTCTTCGGTGCATTTCACAGTGGTTGTGATTTCATTGAGAACTTTATTAAAATCGGACTCTCGAACTGAGATATTGTTTGCAATTTCCAAGAACTCCATTCGTACATTTTGTTCTAGAGCTGCTCCTCTGTGTCTAAACTCTTGCATAGTCTTGGTCAAGAGAGTCTTCTCTTCAGAACCGAGTGAGTCTATCTCTGGCTCAAGCTTCACAAGAACCTCGTATATATCGTTTCGACTCCAAATTTCATTGAAGAGTTTCTCAGAATCCTGTTCTACAATATGAGCCGCATCTCTTTGTGCCTTGTCGACAGATGTATACTTGAGAAAAGTCAGTGGTGTGAGTTTCTCGTCAGTTACTGCAAGGATCTCCTCAAAATTCTGAAGTGTTTTAATGGTCACTTCATCCTTAGAGGTCTGCGATAGCTCGTCAAGTTGCTTCTTCGCATTTTCGATTACTTCATCCGCGAAAGACTGAATTGTTTCTGGATTGATATTCCAGTCAAGAGTGCGGATTGTTCCTTCCTCCGTCATAGTTCAACTATCGGAATGACCCTGTATTTAAAGCTCAACTTCTAGGTCACTTTGCATTGCTACATTCTTGCTGTTTAATAGCGTGTATGTAATCATGAAAAAGGGAATCCAAAGATGACCTTCAACCATCGTTTCTCTCTCGCAATGACATTTCTTGTTCTAATCTTAGTTGTACAACCTGTTGCAGCATGTACAATCTTCACTGCAAATGTTGAAGGGTCTGTATTGTTTGGGAGCAATGAAGACTGGTATCCTCAAGACACCTACATCTTCTTCGACCCAGGAACCAATGATGAGTATGGTCAGGTGTATCTTGGGACTGATGATTGGTATGCAGAGGGGGCCATGAACTCTGAAGGACTATGTTATGATGCGGCTGCAATAGCTCCAGTTGCATTGAATGAGCACCCTGAGAAACAACGACCTACGAATTGGCCACCCGTCCTAATGATTGAGAGATGCTCCACAGTTGCAGAGGCTATCCAATTGTTCAATAGTTGCAGATTTGATTCTACTGTGAGCTGGCAACTTCTGGTAGCAGATCGTTTTGGAGACTCTGCGGTATTTACTCCTGGGAATGATGGCGAATGGCATTTTATCCAAAACAACGACTCTTACCAAGTGGTGACAAACTTCAATCTGGCAATTGATCCATCATATAGAGGATGCAATAGATACAATACGGCTACACTAAATCTTCAACAAATGGGTAGTAATCTTTCCACGGATTATTTCGCGTCAATTCTAAACTCAGTCCACAATCCTGGATCCACAGGATTATGCACTATATACTCCAACGTTTTTGATTTGGTTAACGGAGAGATTTACCTCTATTATATGAATGACTTTGAGAAAGTTGTCAATTTCAATCTCGAGGAGGAGCTGCAATCGGGAGGAGGACGTTATCTGATTTCAGACCTCTTTCAGGAGTTACCCACCACTCCTACTGAAACGCAGCAATCTACAGAATTCTTTCCAACGGACTTTGTCATTATTACTGCTATGGTAGTTGGTATTGTCGCAATAGTTTCTCTGCTAATTCTTAGAAGGAAAACCGGTAGATGATAGGGATTGCTACTTGTGGCTACCTTGAGCTATACATTACTAAGAAAGACTCGGCACACACGAGCTACAGAAACAAGAGATGGTTTAACCTGGAAGAATATCTGGATTGATGGACATGAGCGATGAATACAATCTAATTGAGAAGCGTTTCCAACATGTTGTGCTCGAGGGCAATCACTATGAAATCGGACAGCAACAGGGAGAATTCTTGAAAGCGAACACTCCTGAATACGTTGAGCATTATACTTCAGGGAACGTGGATTTGAAGAAATTGGGTTTCGATAGATTTGAGGATCTTCAGCACCATTACGAAGAATTCTGTCCAGGGATCACCGAAGAATTGACTGGTCTTGCCGAGAGTCTTAGCGTGAAACCAGACAAGCTGCCTATGTATGGTTCTCCAATTTACGAATCTGGAAATTGCAGTCAGATATCTGTCCTATCATCAGCTACGAAAAACGGTCATGCCTATGTCGGAAGAAGCTATGAGTTCAATCAAGAGATGAACGACTTTCGATTGTGTACAGCCCGAATCAAGGGAAAGACGAAACATATTGGATTTTCGGAATTACTTCTCTTCCGAGATGACGGTATGAATGAACATGGCTTCTGTGTTACCTTTTCGGGTGGTGGGACCTTCAAGACAAAACCGACAAAGAAGGGATTCCCATTCTTTCTAATAGTGCGCTCTCTGCTGGATAACTGCAAATCTGTAGCAGAGGCTATTGAGTACATTGAGAGAGTACCTGTTCATGGCTTCTGGAATTTCTTGCTCACAGACAAGGATAGCAACACTGCACTTGTGCAGTTCTTTGACGGGACCTATGCCATCAAACAGATAAACCAAGAATCTGCTGAACCTTACCTTTTCGCAGGAAACCATTACAAACTCCCCGAGATGGAGAAGTACCAGGAGTGTGCTGTTGACTGGATCCTACTTAACTCAAAGAAACGGTGTGAACTTATTGAATCCACTCTCAATAACGTAAGTCCCCAAATATCGAAAGAAACCC
>DAOWDY010000103.1 GCA_030638785.1 Candidatus Thorarchaeota archaeon | reverse complement strand
GCTAACTGATGGAGTTGCTCGTGAAGGTGCATTGAAGATTAAGGAGATATGCTACAATCACTGTGAAGGAATGTATAGCTCTGAGTTCAAACACGGACCACTGAGTATAGTTACAGATGGATATCCTGTAATCTTCATAACAACGACTGAAGACTCGTGGATGATTATCAACCATATTAACGAGGTTGCCTGCCGTGGGGGGAGAACAATAATCGTTGGAGAGAGAGAAGAGAAACTAGAACCCTACGTTGCTAATTCAATCGATTACCTAGAGGTACCAAGTTCCAGTCCACTACTGAACCCACTTCTTGATGTCATTCCTCTTCAACTACTAAGCTATTATCTATCAGTGGATAAAGGCATTAATCCAGATCTTCCACGCAACCTATCAAAAACGCTTACAGTTGATTAGGGGAGCTATTCAAACTCTCCACCAGATTCACCAATTCGAATTGCACGCATAGCTGAATCGGTTACACTCTGAGCGTCATAACCAGAACGGATGTTGGTTACTTCATCATGTTTCACTTCGAACACTCCTAGAAGATGGTTCTTGTCATCGAGTACCCATTGTCCATAGATATTCGGACCATCAGAAATCTCGCATTCCAAAAGACCTAATGATCCAGCACCTGACCACCAACTTACGCAGCTATCTGAGAATCCCAAATCTTGAAGGAAGGCTGTCCAAACTTTCTTGAGTTGTGTGGGACCATGCTTTTGACGGAATGTGATTAGTACATTCTCTTTGGCTGTCTTCACAGTTTCTTCTATGCGCTTTTTTTCTAAATCAGAAAATAGAGTCATTGATTTCAGATTATTCACAATGCCCTTCAGAATAAAAGGTCCTCGTTATGGATAAAAGGAGTAAAGTACCTAGAGCTATTGGAACTCCCATGTCGCGAATCTCTCATATCGGGCTCTTCTCATCGGATCCTTGGTCGGTGCGAGTTAACAAGCTTGAACAATCCTTTTTGAAATTGAATGTGGAAGTTACACGAGTCATCCCCTGGAAGGTAGCTAGAGAGGGCGCAACTGACCTACATAGAATACTAATGGGAAAGAAGGATCTGAGCAAGTTGGATAGTCTCCTTGTCTTAGATCTTGGAGCCAAAGATATCGGGGCATTCTTCAACAGAGTCGGACTCCTCTCAGCGCTAGCTGAAATGGGTGTTGAGATTATCAACGCGGTAAACTCTATTCTTGTCATGAGGAATAAGGCTGAAACCATGAGGAAGTTGGTGTCTGCCAGTTTACCTGTCCCGCGGACACTCATCACAGAATCAATTGAAGATGGAGCGGAGTTCATTCGAGAAAACTTCCCATGTATTCTCAAACCAATCACAGGTTTTGGGGGAGAGGGAGTGCAGCTTATCGATAGGCAATTTGACTTGGACAATGTCTACGATTACTTGAAGTTTCACAGTCAGATTTTTGGAAAGGGGGCATATCTGCTACAAGAATATGTTAGAAATCCAGGTTTCGATGTTAGAGCTCTTGTTTTAGACGGCGAGGTAATTGCTACAATGCAACGTGTTGGAACAGAAGGAGTTGTAACAAATCTCCACGCAGGCGGGATACCCCGAGTCAATGATATTGACGTGGACGACCTTGCGCTTCGCGCTGCAGCATCTGTTAGAGGAAGACTTGTAGGAGTTGACCTGATTCCGGATGAACAGGGAAAGATCTGGGTCCTGGAAGTGAACGCGACACCAGGATGGAGGGGTCTCCAAAAAGTAACTGATTTTGATATATCCAAGCGAATTGCTTCATCATTATCGTCTAAAACGTGATTTCATTCAGTCGTATGAGAATGTTTATATGACCTTCAACGGGGCAATCAAATTGTGTCGCTGAGCAGTAATACGCAAGTGACATCTTGCATACGTAATCCGTCCTGTTATCAGGGCTAGTAAAACGAAATTCTGAGGTTTCAGATTTTGACAGAAACGACTGAGACGAGTGTAGATAATGTTGAGTTCCTTAGAACTAAGCTGAGAGAACTCAAGTCCCAAGCAAGGGATGATTTAGAGGTCTTGAGAAGAGACCGTGACCAGATGCGTGAATACAAACGAGTAAGGGATGAACACAACAAAGAGGTTCGAGCCCTTATCGAGTCCGTTAAGGCTGAAAGAGAAGAACGTGATATGATCAACAAAGATATCACAGAAGCCAAGGACCGAAGAACTGCCATTCATGCACAGCTGAAAAGCGTTTATGATGATATTCGTGAGCTGAGAGGACGATTGGTTGGAAGTCCATCAAATGACCAGCGAAGGATGATGCGTCGAGTTGAAGAACTTGAGTGGCGTCAACAAACTGATCAACTATCGATGGATGAAGAGAGAGGCATCGTCGAGGAAATTGCCAAGATTGAAACTAAACTCGTCAAGATTGGACAAGAGAAAGAGAAACAGGATCGCATTATGGAGCTTCGCCGACTTGCTCGAAACCTGAAAGCAGAGGCAGGCGACGCACATCAGAAGGTCCTCGAGTTATCTGAAAAGTCTCAAGTTCATCATCAAGAAGTTGTAAGAATCCGACCTCAATTGGAGGAGTACAAGAGGAGCGCGGATACAGCTCATCAGAATTTTGTAGAGTGGTTGAAGAAGGTAAAAGATGGAGAAACCACTCTGAAGACGATACGTACACAGATAGATGAGTTTCAAGGTAAGATTAGGAAGCATGCATCGACTCATCAAGATGTTGAAAAGTTTGAGAAACGGACTAAGCAGAAAGCTCATGAACAGGAACGTATTGACGTCGCTGTTGACAAGCTCAAATCTGGAAAGCGACTAACCTTTGACGAGTTCATTCTTGCTAGAAGAGCCGATGATAGCAAAGGTCGCAAGAGGGGCAAGAAGTCGCGTAGGGAAGATGTTTCTTCAAAAAAACCTGTTGAGGTTAAAGAAACTGTTGTAGAGGCCAAAGAACCCATCGTTGAAGAGCCCTCTGAGGTTGAAGAACCTGTAAAGGTAGAAGAATCAGTTGTAGAAACTGAAGAACCTGTTGTAGCCAAAGAACCCGCTACTAAGGGTGAAGAACCTGTTGTAGAGGTTGAGGAAACTCCTACAGAAACAGATGAGTGAATTCATTAGAGGAGGACTGGGGTCCTCCCTATCTAATTCTTTTATTGATAAATACCAATTTGATAAATTTTGACTGCACTTTCCGAGTTCTTTTTTAGTGAGAAATACAATCTCAAATTAGATGAGGAGAAATACCTCATCAGACAAGCCGTATGGTCAGGTGGTCGAATTGGATGATGTGGTAATATCCCACTTAACAAAGAATTTTGGAGAACTTATTGCGGTAAATGATATGGTCCTAGATGTACCAGCTGGGTCTATCTTCGGATTGCTTGGACCCAATGGTGCAGGAAAGAGTACAACAACTCGTATCCTTAGTACGTTATTGAGGCCTACAAGTGGAACAGCAGTGGTCGCTGGGTTTGATATCCATGAAGATCCTGTCAAGATTAGAGAGATTACCGGAGTGCTTCCAGAAGAAGCTAATCACACTGTCTATGAGGGGATGACAGCTTATGAAAATCTGGAATACTTCGCTAAACTCTATGGTGTTGTTGAAGAGGCAATAGAACCTGCAATCCAAGAATTACTAGAGTTCATGGAACTCTGGGATCGAAAAGATGACCTTGCTGGCGAATTGAGTACAGGTAATCGACAACGTCTTGCACTGTGTAGAGCTCTATTGCATAAGCCCACTGTCCTCCTTTTGGATGAACCAACAGCTGCCCTTGATCCTGTTGCTGCTAAGAGAGTACGAGAGCTAATACTCAGTTTATCAGAGAAGTATAATCAAACATTTTTCATCAACTCTCACAATCTTGCTGAGGTCCAGCGAATGTGTAATAAAATTGCCATCATAGATGAAGGAAGAATTCTACTTGCAGGCAATACAGAGGAATTGAGAAGTCAACTTCGTGGTAAGCAAAAATACAGGCTTCTCATCCGTGGCAATATCTCCTCTGCAGAGAGCGTCGTTGTGAATCTCGATTTCGTGAAATCACACGAGAGTGAGGTAGATACAATAATTCTAGAGATCGAAAATCCAATGGATAACAATGTGAAACTGCTGCGGACACTCTTAGATGCTGGAGTCAATGTCGTTGAATTATCAGAAGACGAAGCGACACTTGAAGACCTCTATCTTGAGGTTGTAAAAGGAGGTAGCCAACAATGAGCAAGTCAATGATAGTGGCTAAGACTGATTTTAAGAACGCATTGAAATTGAAGATGGTAAAGTATGGCTTGGTAATGGCAACGATATTTGGGCCGATCATGAGCTTCATAATATTTCTCGGAGTTCTACCAATTGTACCACCGAGTGAAGCGCAACTCTTGGTGGGCCTGATGGGACCAATAATCACTGCGATGTTAGGTATGTTTGCAATAATCCCTACCACAATGATTGCAGCAAATGCACTCGTTGGAGAGAGAGAAATGAACACACTTGAACCTCTTCTTTGTACTCCCCTGACAGACCGTGAGCTCTTATGGGGAAAGACGATGGCAGGTGCATTTCCGAGTCTAATCATTCTTGCAAGTAGCACAGCTATCACCACTGTTGGTATCGCTATAGGTTCCGTGGCCCTTGGATATCCCATAATCATTTTTCCAGACCTCGCAGGATTCTTCCTACTTGCCACAGCGACCCCTCTAATGATATTCGCAGTAGTTGCAGTTATGATAATTATTAGTGGAAGGGTAACAAGAGTCTATGAGGCTTATCAGGCTACAACTGGCATTATAATGGTCTTCATGATACCCATGATATTGCCGATGATAGGACTTGAAACTGGCGGAATGTCTGAGTTAGTTTGGTTCTCCAATTTCATCACTTTGACTATTGCAGCATTAATTTTCGTAATAGGTTGGGCAATCGCATTCAGGTTGTTCAATAGAGACAAACTCGTATCGATGGTTTAGAAAATCAAGGGGCTTTCTGCCCCTTTCTTTCTTTTATGCTATCTTCTTTAAACCGGTTGGATATCTTATCGCAAGACTTCTGTATCTCCTCTTGAACGCAGTGAGTTCCTCTCGATGATGGTCTTGGACGTCTGCAATAATCTTAGCGGGAACCCCTACGACAATTTTCTCCTTTGGTACCTCGAATTTTGATCTGACCACAGCACCCTCGCCAACTATTGCCCATTCCCCAACAACCGCGTAATCGGATACAATTGCACCCATTCCAATAACTGCATCATCCTGTACAACTGCATTGTGAATGATGCATCCATGTCCCAAGGTGACGTTGTTGCCGATAGTAGTTGATTCATTTGGCCGCGCATGGATGATTACATTGTCTTGAACACTTGTACCATTACCTATTGTAATTTCACCATAGTCGCCTTTAACAACTGCACCAGGAGCGATATAGCATTCTTCTCCAATAGTCACTGCTCCAATTACAGAAGCAGTAGGACTCACATACGTATTCTTTCCAATCTTTGGAATTCTGCCTTCAAACTCATAAACCGCCAAATTGAGCACCAGTTGAACTAGTCACTTTGAAGAATATTAGGATGTCCTTAGGTGCTAGAAATTGGGAGCTCCCTCCAAAATGAGACCCCCGAAATATTAAAGGCCAACCGTTACATGTGAGCCATTGTAGACGGAATAAGAGTCGAGGTGTGTTGCGTGTCGCCTAAAGAAAATAATCAGTTTGATGACATACCAGTCTTCCCAATTCTTAGAGGAGAATCAGTAGGTGAGGCTGGGGAATTCAGTGGACGTGTGGTCTTGATAGAAGAACCGGGACAGATGAAGAGAGAATGGTCTACAGATTCCATTGCTGTTCTTCATCTCGGGCTTGAGCAGCACTTTATCAACAACCCTGGGGATCTTGACTATTTGATGGGTGAGGTTTCAGCGGTTCTTGCGGAATTTGGAGATTCTGTCAGTGAATTTGCTGCCGCAGCATACCATCACGAAACAGTCGCTGTTGTGAAGGTTGCTGATGCGTGTCATGTTCTCGAAGAGGGAATGCATATTCGGATTTTCGCCAGTGAGAACATTGGAGATATTTTCTTCATCGATTAGAGAAGTAGCCCCTAACTCAGAAGATTAATTATGTAGACCTTTGCTGAAACACCCTACACAAAATCAAGAGGGTCAGCGCCGATGGAGAAGCACGTTGTCATGGATTGGTCTGGCGTTCGTTCGCAGGACTACAAGATTCTGCTTTTCAGTATTCCTGCCTTTACCCTATACACCCTACTTCTCAATGCAGTCTGTTCAATTGGAGAAGCTGTTATCACTGGACTACTCTTTCTTGTTGTACAGTTAGCTGTCGGAATGACTACTACTCGTATGTACTATAGATTCGGAAATATAGCAAAGGAACGGTTATCGCTACTTGATCCTTCGACTCTATCTAATGGATGGAGGATTGAAGAGCGAGATATTCATTCAGTAGAAGTAAGTCGAATATTCGAGAAGTTCTACAAATCCATCAAGGACGCAGATAAGAAATCCACTGATGATATCAATGATATAGCATGGTTCTTCATTGCAGTTTGGTCAATGTTTAGCACACTTGTTGCTGTAACCCTGGAACTCTTCTCGCCATTTTGTATAATTTCTTCAGGAGTCTTAATGTCCATTAGTTTCTTCAATTATTATGAGGGACGCAAAGGTCGGAACAACGGTTACTTTGAAGATGACATAGGTCATCTGGAATATCATGTCCTTTCTAGATTAGAAGGAATTGCTGCATTACACCCAGGAGCACAGTCATACGTTTCATGGAAAATTAGGAATGGTACCGCAGTTCTCAATGATTTCTTCGTTTCCATAGATCTTGAACTTTCAGAAAAGACTGTCGTGAAATATTATCTAGGATTACCGTCAAAGGAATGTGAACGAATAACAATAGAAACCAGCGTCACTAAAGAGAAAGTAAGAACCGCAATTTCAGACACAGTGGGATTGGATTTCAGTGAGCTTGAGGAGAATCGATTCGAGATACGAAATTCGGAGTCTAATCTAGATCTTAGATATCGGAGTTCTTATGTTCGAACGCCTCAGAAACCAGTAGTCCTGTTTGAAATGATAAAGAAAGTTCTGAAAATCATTTCACAGTAAGTTTACGAGCGATATCCATAAGTGCTCTCAGAATGAACAAGCTTTGAGAGATTGTAGCGGCATGAAATGTTAAGCTGCTGAAAACCTAATAATTTACTGTGTGAGCGTTCAATGAAGGTAAGAATGAAGGTTGAAGAGAAGTGGCTTCGAGTAGAACGCAAAAGCATGCTCAAGATGAGAAAGGACTATGAAACGTGGGAATCTAAAACGCTAAAGAGAGCAAAGGAAGCAAAGGATTTACGCGCACTCAGGGAAGTTTTTTACGAACTTGGTGACAGATGGGAGTGGAATCAAACAACGGGTGCTTGGTTGGAATCCGGGGAACCTCTCGACACGGTCGGATTCATTCTTCGAATGCCGGGATTTCACCCCTGCAAGGAGAGATATGTTGTCTATGGTGTGATGGCTTATAGCAAAGGATTCACTGACCAGTTCGATCATCTGGGGGACAAGGAACGCATCATCATAGAGAAGGATACCGATACTGGAAAGATGGTCTGCTGGAGTACTACAGGTCATGGTGCCATGGACCTAGTTCCAACTGATGTTAGTATGTTCGAATCGATTAGTGACATTCTATCTAATTGTTATCTTGTAGCACAACCTGGGGATCATGCTCTTCGACTTGAAGTGCCAAGAGAGAGAATAAGCAAACTTGATATCACCCAACGAATGTGGGCACTTTCTTCTGGAGGGATATCTTTCGCTAGTAAGGACATAGATGTCCTCAGCTCCAAGGATATTGAGAATACTTTGGATTTCAGATTCTATAGATATGCACAATCTGTAATTGAATTAGAGAGAATCTGGGAAGAGCTAAGTGGAGGAACATTGGAAAGAGCCAAAGAGAAGGTCCTTGATAAAATACCAGAACACATTGAGAAACGGATGAAAAACGTGCTCAGAAGAATTGAAGGACTTCTTCATATTCTGTGGTTTAAACCACCGGTGAAAGGAATGGAGCCTGTACGAGCGCTCTATGAG
>DAOWDY010000242.1 GCA_030638785.1 Candidatus Thorarchaeota archaeon | reverse complement strand
GAGAGTTCTCTTGCTACAACTACCTTCTGTTGATTTCCACCACTAAGTGTGCTTGCTGGAGCCTCAACCGTTGTGACTTTTATCGAAAATGCATCGACTAACCTCTCAGCTTCTTTCTTAATTTCATTCAGATTTAGTACGTTTTTTCCAGGTCCTGTAGCAAAGGGTTCTAGTGAATGAGTCCCAAGTGCAATGTTCTCAGAAACTGAGAAAGACAGAATCAACCCTCTCGCATGCCTGTCCTCTGGAATGTGACTGATTCCCGACTCCCGAATATTCTTTGGGGTTTCCCCAGTAATGTCTTTTCCATTGATTGAAATCATGCCACGGTAATTCTTCCTAACGAATCGGCCCTTCAATACAAAATAGATTATTGTTGGAGCAATGAAGAACCCTAACCAAAGAAGAATTCCTGTAGCAAATCCAAGTAAGAGTAGAGCAAATAACCCGACTACATCAGCAATAACAAATGAAAGATTTACAATTTTGAAGATCAATCCCTTGGGTGAGGGTACTTCCTCAGGCTCTCGTATACCTGCAATAACTTGCACGAGTTCAGTCTGACCATTACCTTCAACACCAGCAATTCCGTAAATCTCTCCAGCTCTCACGTTGAGTGATACTCCCTCTACAGCTGGTAGATCTCTATTATCTCGAGCATACAAGTCATCTACTTGAAGAACCGTCTCACCTGGAGCAGCTTTTCCTTTCTCAACTCTGAAGACTACTTCTCTTCCAACCATCATTTGTGCTAGTTCTTGAGGGGAAGTATCGGCAGTATTGACAGTACCAACTAATGCTCCATCTCTAAGTACGCTAATTCTGTCACACAGCATCATGGGTTCACGTAGTTTGTGAGTGATGAGAATGATTGTTTTACCCGCCTGCTTGAACTTCTCAAGTGTAACAAATAGTTCATCCACTTCCTGAGGCGTTAGAACAGAAGTTGGTTCATCTAGGATTAGAATGTCTGCTTCACGATAAAGCGTCTTGATAATCTCAACTCGTTGCTGTAGTCCGACAGAGATGTTCTCAACTTTTGCATAGGGATCTATCTCAAGTCCATTCTCAACACCAATTTTCTTAATCTTCTCAGCAGCTTCTTTGTAGTTGATTGGAAGAATTTGTTTTATTAGATTCCAGAACTTCCCTTTCTTCCCAGAAGCAAACTTCGTAGGTTCCATTCCAAGAACAACATTTTCTGTGACTGTGAGAGGTGGAATGAGCTTGAAATGCTGATGTACCATACCGACTCCACGAACTATTGCATCATTAGGAGAAACAAGTACGACATTCTTACCTTTGATCGCAATTTGTCCCTCGTCCTGTGAAATTAGTCCATACAGGATATTCATCAAGGTGCTTTTCCCTGCGCCATTCTCACCTAATAGCCCATGGACTTCACCTTCCTCGATTTTGAGAGTGATATTCTTGTTGGCCTGCACGCCTCCAGCAAAAGTTTTCGAGATATTCTCAAGCTCTACAGCGTAGATTGGAACGACCTCCAGTTAATATTCGGAACATTGGCTCAGATGGAGCTTATTGCTTTCCTTGAAACTACAGATACTCTTGTTCCAGTATATAACAGTAAGGGAAGACAGAAAAAAGAAGAAAGGATGAGAGGTGTATTGCCTCTCTCCTATTGTATTCTATTGCAAGAACCTGCGATTATGGTAGCCAGTACTTTGTGTCAGGAATTTCAACGATACCTGCAACGATGTCTAATCTAAGCTGGTTTGCAAAGTCGACAACATCGGTTGGTAGTGTCAGAAGATCCTCGTTAATCTCGAATCCGTGACCACCATTGGCAAGGCTGTATGATGCTACACCGCCTGAGAACGTACCTGTCAGTAAGCTCTGAATTGCACGGTATACTGCAACATCGACTCTCTTTAACATCGAAGTCAATCCAACAGTTGGAGGTGCTGGGTTCTCTGGATCATCACAACCAAGATACATTTGGGGAGCATCAACACCAATTGCCCACAATGGATAATCGGATGTTGCATTATTTTCCCTAGCACTGTCCCATACACCTAGACCTGCACGGCCTGCAGCTCCAAAGATGATGTCTGCTCCAGCTGCATACATACCATCCGCAAGGTTCTGACCAGCGGAAATG
>DAOWDY010000243.1 GCA_030638785.1 Candidatus Thorarchaeota archaeon | reverse complement strand
CGACAGCACTGGTGAACACTCGTGAAATCAACGAATCGGGGAAGCAAGCCTCCCTGATTGTCGTTGAATGGAAAGAAGATTGAAATCGGGAAGGAGAGGAAGAAGTTGCAGGGAATGAAGACTATCGATACCCTCAAGGTCCTTACAGGGACTAAGGCCATAGACGCAGTGAAAGCATTGAATGACGAGAACCGTCGTCGGATCCTGCATGCCCTCAGAGCCCGAAGAATGTCAACCTCCGAACTTGTTACTTTTCTCTCAGACCCGGAGTCTGAAAAAGAGGTTAAACCACAGACAGTCCGTTACCACCTCAAAGAGCTTGAGAAGTGCGGATTGATTGAACAGGATGGGTACGAGCCAACCGGAAATGGCGACAGTCACATCATGAAGAAACTCTGGAGGGCAACTGCAGAGAACGTCTTCATTGCAACTGGTAGTATGGAGACTCTTCCCGAGAGGGAATCAGAGGACCTTGAACGTACGCTAGACCTGGTGAAAGTCATGAAGGAACTTGGCCTAGTACTGAAGGACGAAGATGAAATGGGAGTACTGGAGAAGGACTTTGATGCACAGAATGAGATGCAAATACGCGGTCTTGAACGTGCCAAAGAAACCCTCAAGGATGTACGCGAATTAGATCCAAAGCTCTATGTTATGTTTCGAAGAATCCTCAGCGTAGTACGCCTCAACCCCCAGGACTACGAAAACTACTGGGAAGTCAACCGCCGAATCAACGATATCCTAAGGGATGCCTACCGTCGTGGTAAGGGCAAGAATCCCGAAGTCTTCTGAAACCATTCACTTCTTCGCATGACTCGGATACTCAACAGTCAGCAATCGTCTTATTCTACTGGCTATCTTTGGACCTACTCCCTTTACTTTCTGAAGGTCCTTTTGTTCTGCAGAGAAGACTCCCTCAAGGGTTCCAAACTCAGTAAGAATGCTTCTTGAGGTCACAGTGTCAATGCCCGGAAAGCCAGAGAGTATGTACTCAATGGTTTCAGCATCAGTCCCTCTTGTTTCCCCAGAACGCGTACGGAGAGGTCTCTTAGAGCCAATCTGTTCCATGTGGGCAATCCGATAGAGTACGTTTGCTGTTTCTTCTGCATTTCTTGTCCACAGAATCGGGATCTGAATTCTAATTGCGATTGAGGCTAAGGCACCGTAGATTGCGGCTGGATTAACAGCTCTAAGTCCTGTGATCTGTTCTCCCTCAATGATCAGTACGGGACGCCTGTAAGCGGATTTGAGAGCATTTAGCTGTACAAACAATCGCCCATCGATCATTGATTGAATGAAATCCCCAGACTCCTTTCGCTCAATTCCCACCTCTTCTGATGCAATATAGTCACCAATCTCTAGGCTCTCACCTGAGATCACGACATCAAGCCGCGTGAGTTCCCTTGCAACAGACGTGGGAAGTTCGCGAGAATCGACTATCATCTTGACCTTATCATCAGGCGTTCGTGATGTGAAAGTAGTTTCCTCAGATGTCATCTGTTTCGCATCACCTTCTTTTACGAACTCGTCCAAGCTGGTCTGCTTGTCATCGGGTTCTTCCTCAACTTCTTTCAATGCAGATGGCATCTTTTTCAACTTGTTAATCACGCTCCAATGATAGAATTCATCATGAGTTCCCTTTGCAACAAAAATCACGACTTTTCCTGGGGTATGGCGGCCTGTACGACCTTTTCGTTGTATATAGGGAACAACTGATGGCACACAATCATAGAAGACGACCAGATTACATTCTGGGATATCTAGACCCTCTTCCCCGACCTGTGTGGCTACGAGAACATTGAACTCGTTACTGCGAAAACCGTCTAGAACCTCAATCTGTTTCTTCTGACTGAAGCCCTTATCTTTACCCTTCGAACTTTGACCAACGAACCTACTGATACGGACATCTTCTAGTTGTGCCAGTGTTTCAGCAACCTCCGCTGCTGTGTCCCTGAATCTAGTGAAGACTAGAATCCGTGAATCAAGGTCAACAGAGATTTGCTCACTGACCAATTCAAGCAATGCATCCGCCTTGGGATGACGGTAACCTTTGGTCACAAGGGCATGCAGTAGATTCTCAAATTGCGTGAACTCTGTCCGCGAAATGAGATCTTTGACTCCCTTTGAGCTCTTTTTGTTTCGAATCTCCTCATACATTCCCTTGACGTATCGGAGTGTGGGTGCGAGACCCTGCGTACCTACAAATTCGATTAGATGTACAATTCTCAAAGCAGCAGTAAGATTCCTGATCAAATAGAAGAGCTTGGAAGGCGGTTGAGTATGAGAACCTATCTCTTTTCGTACCAATCCCTGTGTCTTAAGAATCTCTTTTCTACTCAATCTTCTACTACTGGGAAGAGAGTAGCCGTACTCAGTGATGGGAGAAATATAATCGTCAAGTAGTGAATAGAGAATATCACGAAGGACCTCAACCTCTGATGGAAGTGTGATGTATTTTACATCGCTCTCAACTGACACTATGTACTTGCGGACATCTGGATCCCGTTCCGTACGGACCTCTATCTGAGTCAATCGTAGATTTTGCTGAACCATTCTAACATGGTCTGCTTTATGTCCCGGAGAGGCTGTCAGTCCAAGAGATAGAGGATTCTTAGCCTGTTTTTCGTAGAGCTCGGCAACAAATGTGTAGGCGTAATCCCCAACTCCTCGATGTGCTTCATCATAGACTACCAAGGACACATCACTGAGGTCATAGCTTCTCTGAATGAGATCATTTTGTAGAGCTTGAGGAGTCATTGCAAATACGCGTGCAGTTTCCCAAATCTCACGTCTTTTTTCAGGTCCATCGTGTCCAGTGAGGCAGACCACCTCGGTACCATCAATATCTAGAATTCTTCTGAGAAACCTAGCCTGTTGGTCCACAAGTGGACGAGATGGTGCGAGAAAGAGAACCTTGGAGTCTGGAAAGTCATGCAAGCGCTGAGCCGCAACAAGCCCAGCGATAATGGTCTTGCCTAGACCTGTGCTCAGGACTACCAGAGTGCTTTCGGAACTTGCGTTTTTAGCGAGATTCACCTGATACTCTCTGTAATCAACTGCGCCTTTCTTTATGAGCGGCCAATCTACGGAATTTGTATCGCTTCTCAATCTCTTTTCACTCTACTGACTATCTGCTTACTATCTGGTGGTATTACACACTCTAAAAGGCTACTACATACCGGTAGAATTGGAGCTGCTACATATGGCAAAGAATGACGACATGCCCAGTATTGAGGCTGAACTCTATGAGCTAAGTATGCCCGGTAGAATTCTTGGAAAGGAAGTTCTTGATAGTAGGGCACGTAGAATTGGCATTGTCAGAAGCATCAGAATTGCGCTCCATCCAACACGTTCTGAGTTGATTGTTAAAGGCGCGGAGGTCGAATTTCCTGTTGACTTCAGCAAAGTGGACACCGTTGGAACTGTAGTGCAACTCAATTCAGTCGTAAACGATGCAGAAGAGATCGAAGTACATGACGTCATTAGACTCCAGAAAGAAGTTCTAGACGACATTCGAAGCTATCTTGGTGGAAGATAGACCGTTTCCAACCAATCTCACAATCTCTTCTTTAGCACGAATAAAATCACTACAGCAACTACTCCAATCAACACACCTGTTACTATAATGGGTACCATTGGAAGTTCCTCTGACGTAGTTGTATTTGTATTGAGAGTAACTAGCGGTGTAGAGTTCAGAACATATCGGATGTGACTCCATACACCCTCATCGTTCTCTGCATAGATATCGAGAGTATGAGACCCTACAGCACTCGGTAGGCCAGTCAACGCAGTTGCATTTGATTCAGAATCCCATGAGTAGTAGGTTGTTTGTGGAACCTGACTGAAAAAGATCTCAGGCAGTGTTCCTGCTGGTTTGCTGCTTTCGTTTCCGAATGGCCGAATATCAATCTCAATTGGACCTTCATCGGGTAGAGAATACATATCCACGGGATTTCCATATCGATTGATTGATACAAAATCAATTTTTGACGCGCTCACCTCTACCTTGAGATAATGGTGATATAATCCTCCCCATGGATTCTCATAGAGTCGAGCCCCCCCACCTCCTGCAATGAAATGGACCACACCGTTGACAGTCAGCCTATTGTAGCAGTGGTCATGTCCTGAGAAGTATGCAGTTACATTGGTTTCCTCAAACAGGGTCTGCAACCGGTCACGTTCTGCTTTGTTAACATCAAGTGCACTATTGATGTGCGACACCGGGTATAGTGGGCGATGTGAAAAGACGAACTTCTTGTCATATGAAGTAGTAGCGAGGTCGTTAGAAAGCCAGTCGTACTGGTCTCCCGTAATTCTTCCCCATAACCCCCATACCTCACTATCAAGGCCTGTAAAGTGAACTCCAGCATAATCGAACGAGTAGTATGTAGAGGGTTCGTTCACGAGTTCAAAAGCATCAAAGAAATACTCCAGTCGTCGCTCCCCAGTTGTTGCACCATCATCATGGTTTCCAATGACTCCGTATAATGGGGCGTAATGACCAATTGAGTCTGCTATGTCTGTGAAGGCTTTCCAAGCGATTAGATTGTCCTCATGTACTTCGGTCACTTCCCAAACATAATCCGCTGTAAAGATTACTAGGTGAGGGCGCTCTTCAGCTATCATTTCGGCTAGTTGATAGAAGACCCACGGTTGTCTATCCCAGTTTCCCATTCCCGGTCTATTATCGCCAATCACTACTATTTTGAAAGGTTCGCCATCAGCAGGCGCTGTCTTGAAATCATAGACCGAGCTAGATGTTCCATTAGATCTCACCTGATACCAATATGTAGAACCAATCTGAAGGTCGGACAGTGCGATTCGGTGATTTGAATCCAAAGTGGAATTACTCGCGCTCTCCAGCAGGCTTGCATTTAGACCGTAATGCACTGTTGCATCAGTAGGACCTTCCGTACGCCAAAATATCAATGCTGAGTGATTGGTCACAAGGTTCACTGTCGGACCTCTGATTATACTCGATTGACTTAGAGTGGAGCTAGCATTATATTCTAAAACAGGAGCGGGAGGAGTATCAATTGAGAACGAAGAAGAAAATGGCAGAATTAGAAGAATTATGATGATAACATGACCTAGTTTTCGTGACAATTAGTAATCCATCCTAGACTTGGCGTAAAAGCATGATGCTCAGTAGCTGTTTTGAAGGTTTCACTAAGCACGGGAGCTTCATACGAAGATGTTAATAACACCAGAGAACAAACCACACCTTCGGAGCTGGTTTCATGGATCTCACTGTTGAGAAGCTTGCAAAAATGATAGATCATACCGTGCTTAAAGCCGATACTAAGCAAAGTAAAGTAAAGGAAATCTGTGAAGAGGCATTAGCTTACGAATTTGTTGCGGTGTGTATCAACTCGGCTCATGTCAAGTATGCAGTAGAGCTGCTGAAGAATTCTGACGTTTTAGTCTGTAGTGTAGTTGGTTTCCCCTTGGGCTCTATGACATCTTCCTCCAAGGCATGTGAAACTAAAGAAGCAGTTGCAAATGGTGCGCACGAGATAGATATGGTGATGAGTGTAGGCGCATTACGTGATGGCAACACCGATTTTGTCAAGAGTGATATCGAGGCAGTAGTTGCGGCAGCAGGCGATGCACACGTCAAGGTCATTCTGGAAACTGGACTTCTAATACATGATCAAATTGTTGAGGCCTGCTTGATTTGCAAGGATGCAGGAGCACATTTTGTCAAGACCTCCACAGGTTTTGGACCAATGGGTGCAACTCCGGAGCATGTACGTTTGATGCGTGAAACAGTGGGACCTAAGATGGGCGTAAAAGCAGCAGGAGGTATTAGTACTTTCAAAGATGCCTTCAAAGTGATTGAGGCTGGCGCGGATAGAATAGGCGCAAGCGCTGGCGTAGCAATACTCGAGGATTTCAGATGGGTTCAGTACAGCGACTCTTGGCTGCAGCCTGACAAGCCATGCTGGGACTGCCCAAGCCGCAAAGCAAGTATGGCGAAGCAGCCAAAGGAAGTCTATCGATGGTACAAGGAACGTTGTGTGACCTGCGAACACGCTGATGATAATATATTCTATGACTAGGGGCTGATTATGATGACTGAAGATACCCAAGCTCAACCCTATACCGATGCTGCAATTCTGTATGTGTCCCTAAATGATGGGAAAACTAGAAGGGAAAAGATACCCGACGAGCTCTACAAGAACTATCTTGGCGGCCGCGGTTTAGGTGTCAAAATGCTCTATGACAACCTACGACCTGGCATTGACCCATTATCCCCTGAAAACCTGCTGATATTTGCAATAGGTCCAAGCACTGCCACTACTGTTCCGACCGCAGGACGGTTTGCTGTTATTACAAAATCTCCACAGACAGGTACCATTTTCGACTCTAGTTGTGGGGGATACTTTGGAGCCCAGCTTCGACGCGCAGGCTATGCTGCCATTGTTCTTGAAGGGAAGTCCGACAAACCTGTCTATCTCTGGATTGATGATGATAGTGTAGAGATACGTGATGCTTCTGCGGTTTGGGGGAAGGATGTTGAAGTAACTACAGATATGCTTCTGGAAGCAACCCATGAAAAAGCTCAGGTAGCTTGCATTGGCCCCGCTGGTGAGAACCAAATCAATATGGCTGCAATCATGAATGACAAGCACAGAGCTGCAGGAAGAGGTGGAGTAGGCGCAGTCATGGGCTCGAAGCATGTGAAGGCAATTGTAGTTCGAGGACAAAAGACAGTTGCAATACCTGATAAGCAGCGACTTACAGAGGAAGTAAAACGGTCTCGCAGACTTATCAAAAAGAATGCAGTTACTAACAAATCATTACCAGTATATGGCACCCCGGTATTAGTTAATGTAGCAAACGAGTATGGTATGCTTCCAACAAACAATTTTCAGTTTGGGAATTTTAACGATGCTGAAGGTGTTTCCGGAGAGAAACTGCTAGAGCGTTTGGCAGTCCGGACCTACAATTGTTATGGCTGCCCAATCGGATGTGGACGTATCAGTAAAGCCTATGGAAAGGAAGTAGGTGGACCCGAATACGAATCAATATGGTCTTTGGGACCACAATGTGGAATAAATGACCTTGAATGGATTGCTGAAGCCAATCATCGTTGCAATCTCATGGGAATAGACACAATTTCTGTCGGAAGTACTATTGGATGTGCAATGGAACTCGCACAGAGGGGCAAACTCGAAACACATCTCCAGTTTGGAAGCACCACCGGCATTCTTGAGATGATAGATGATATTGCTCACAAACGAGATCTTGGAGCAGATCTCAGTGAGGGTTCTAGGAAACTAGCTGCAAAGTACGGTGCTCCAGAACTAGCCATGCAGGTGAAAGGTCTTGAAATTCCTGCATATGACCCCCGAGCTGTACAGGGACATGCTTTAGGATATGCAACCTCTAATCGAGGAGGTTGTCATCTTCGTTCATATTTGATAGGTCCTGAGATTCTTGGAACACCTGTGTTAATCGACCGCGATAAGCCCGATGGAAAGGCAGACCTTGTGAAACTGTATCAAGACATCTCTGCTGCAATGGACTCAATGGCTGTCTGTCGATTCACTAATTTCGCGTGGAGCCCAGACGATTATGCACGGTTGCTCTCAGCATCATCGAGTCTTGAGATGAGTGGTAGGGACTTTCTGAAGGTCGGAGAACGAATTTACAATCTAGAACGTTTGTTCAATAATCGTGAGGGATTAACCTCTGCAGACGATCAGTTACCTCCGAGATTTTCAGAACCATTACCTGAAGGTAACTCTCGAAATCGGGTTGTTCAGCTCGACATAATGCTTCCAGAATACTACAAGCTTCGCGGTTGGGACAAGGATGGTAATCCAACCAAGAAAACACTGGAAAGACTGGGTATTGGCAGCTAGCGATAATTCAATATGGGCACGCAAAGGGGTGCCTGTATCTTACAGAATGGAGTCTGATCTAGCTGGCACGAAAAACCCGTCATAAGAGGAAATTTCGTAGAGGCCATGCTCCGTACCTCACTAAAATCAGATTCTATTGGTGTGATACATGCAACGTGCCAAGAATCGCAGAAACACAATGTTCTGTATGTGGTACTATGGCCCGAGAGGTCAAGCTCTCCCCTCCAGGAGACCCCTATCCTGCCATGGAGGGGCACATAGAACGTGCTGTGAGAACAATAGATGCACAATTCGGTGAAGGTATTGGTCGTCACCTATTACCAGAAGACAAGACCATTGTCATGAACAAGGTTTCATCACTCGATGCGATGTATGAGATAATTGTAGATGGTCAAATGTTAGGTCGTCTAAGGTTTGAGATTCCGATTCAAGACTACAAATTCATTCTCTCACTTGAAGGTGGTCGAAGAATAGGGGAGATTAGCAGACAGAAGTGGGTCTCCATTTATGATGAAGTATTGAAATTCCTGAAAGATGGTGCAAATCTGCTATTGCCAGGTGTTGTAGGCTGTGATTCAGGTATCCAACTTGACGATGAAGTATGGGTTGTAGATTCCAATGGTAAAGTGGTGGGAATTGGAATCGCCAAGATGTCTGGTGAGGAGATGGCAAAGTCAGAAAAAGGGCATGCAGTCAAGATTCGAGATATTTCTGATCCTCTGGAACCGCAATATAATCAGAAGAGTGCAACTTGGGATGATGCTGTTAGGGCAAACGAATCTGATATTGTACAGATTGAACAAGAAGCAATTGATTTCATCAAACGAACAGTTCGCAAGGTAGATGCTCCTGCAGTAGTTGGCTTTAGCGGTGGAAAAGACTCACTTGCCACATATCTTGTTGTTGAGAAGGCATTAGGAGAGAGTCCCCCATTATTCTTCGTTGACACAGGGCTAGAATTGCCTGAAACTCTCCAACACATCAAAGAATTTGCGAGCCAACGGAAAGCAAAGATAATTAGTGATGCTGCTGGTGACCAGTTCTGGGAGTCCGTTGATGTGTTTGGACCTCCAGCTAGAGATTTCCGATGGTGCTGCAAAGTCTTGAAACTTGGACCCGCAGCTCAAACCATCGCCGATGAATTAGGGGGAAACAGCTTATCCTTCATGGGACAACGAAAACTAGAGTCTTTTCAACGGTCTATTGAACCAAGAGTCACTTCAAATCCATGGGTCCCTGGACAAACATCTGCAAATCCGATACAGAATTGGAATGCCCTTGAAGTCTGGTTATACATTTTCAGAGAGAAAGCTCCATTCAACCCACTTTACAACAAAGGCTATCATCGTATGGGGTGCTACCTCTGTCCTTCGTCACCTCTTGCAGAGTTTGCCAGTCTGAGAGAAACACATCCTGATCTCCATAGTCGTTGGGATGAAAAGCTCAATGAGTGGGCACAGAAGCTAGATTACCCTCGTGAATGGGTGACCTATGGTTTTTGGCGATGGAAAAAACTACCTAGTGGTCAGATGCAACTTATTGAAAGTGAAGGGCTCGATATCAAAGCTGAGAGACCTTCTCCATCAGAAGCCATGAAACTAGAGATTGTGAAGGGAGTTTCTCCCTGTACAGCTGCTAGTTTTAGTTTAGAGGGTCAGTTCTCAAGTGGTATTGATTTGGAGCGAGTATCTGATTTGATGAGTATTTTTGGTCCTACTAAATGGTCTGAAGACCTCGGTGCACTCAGAACTAAGTCTGGTTCCAATTTAATTATGTTATTCAGTTCTGGCTCTCTTGTCATAAGAGGTGAAAACGAGAAGCAAATCGAACAGCTTGCTAGAAGAGTAGAACGGGCTGTCACTCGTGCAATGTTCTGTCAGGCATGCGGATCGTGTATACCTCAATGTGAACATGATGCACTGTACCTGAAGAACAAAAAAATCAGTGTGAATGAGAATAAGTGTACCAACTGTATGAAGTGTGACAGCTGGCCATGTCCAACATACTTGGCCTGAACACCTCTATTGTATCACAAGGGTAAAAATATTATAATGAACTTGATGGCTACAACTCGACAAAAGAGTTAACAGTACATCACAGAGCGGATGATACAGAAACCTATTTCCAATCTAAGATATTCTGGCGGTTCGAAATTTGCTGCGATCGATTTCATTCAAGATCTACGAGATGCGAAAGTATCTGTTACTCACTCTCGCATTATCAATGATCGCAATTCCTGTTGCAGATGCGCTAGTGATTCAGCGTGATCGAAACCGTAATGAGATGTATGGTGAGGCCTTCTGGATCTTCGGATTTTCAGTCTATGAGATGACTGATAGTGAAGTGGCAGAAGCAATGGGCGATCCCTATGATGATGGGCAACATATACTTCCACCATATCTTGGAAACATTACCTACGAATATCCTGTCTTTGGGTTAATCTTCTTTGCAATAGCTTCGTGGCTTTATCCGGGAGTGGGAGGGCTACAGCATTTATGGTTGAATTTCATACTTGTGTTAGTATTCATGCTCAACTTGGTTCTAATTGCCATTCTTCTCAAGGATAAGTTATACAATGTGAAATGGGCTCGACTATTCTTCGCAGGCTATTTCGCCTATGGCCTTATCATGTCAGCAGGTGGAGGGAAATTAGAACCCATTACAGATTGTCTTTTGTTAATGGCACTTGTATTGCATAAAGAGGGTCAGAATGGAAAGGCAATGTTCACCCTTGGCTTATCAATACAGACCAAGATTTATTCAGTTGTAGCACTACCTATCCTATTTCTTGCATCCCCAGTTTCAATAATCTGGTTACTACTTTCAACTCTGTTAACAGTGCTTCCATTTATGGTTGGAGGTGCAAGGTTTGACTCTTTGATTCAGCATTTCCTGAACACATCTGATTACAGCACGTATGTAGTCAATCCTATGTATCCCGGTCTTGCTTTTGATACTACGAATCTATTAGCAAGTGAACCGGCGTCCTATATCTGGCTGCCAGCACTCATTCCATTAGTGATATACATAGGATTCATGCTGTTTACGTTTGAACGATATCTGCCAGAGAAGGACGAGTTCATGAGTGCTTCATGGTGGGAACGAATTCTTCTCCTAAGGCCGCTCTATCTCTATATGGTCCCTGCAGCTCTGTTCATATTCAGATGGGTTATGCCGTGGTATCTCTTTTGGTTTGGTGGTCTGATATTTCTCTTCAAGAAGAATGAACATGCAATCGGGTATTTGAAAGAGATTACGATTATTGGTTTTGTCTATGCCCTTGGAGTACTTGCAAACTGGCCATATTTTCTTTATGGACCATTACCTGATTTCTTAGGCAACTTTCCACTAGGTGTATGGTCCCTCGTCCCATTAATCGTCATGATAGTTGCTAGTGTGGTTGTCTTTGCAATTTGGCGGTGGACATTCAATAGACAGGAAGCACGTTCTGTAAAAATACGTAAGATTGAGGAACGAGGAGAACTCGTGATTTAGTCTTGACGTGGTCGTCCATTTTCTCTGTAAAATTCAATAATCCTTTTTCGAATATGAGTAGAAGAACAAAGACCATCAGCATCTCTTTTTTCCAAACGGACGATCTTGGTGTCCAAGCCTCTCTCTGAGAAGGATCTCTCAAGTGCCTCGATATCTGTTCGTTGATCGTATCCAAGAGCGATAATATCTGGTTCCAGATCTTTTACCATAAGTGTATGGTCATCAGTTTTGTATCCCAGAACCGCTCTATCTACCATTTCAAAAGCCTCAACAAGTCGACGTCTCTGTTCCTGAGGAAATACAGGAGGAGCACCCCTCTCCTGAGTGATAGTATCATCTCGTGCAATAATTACTATGAGTTCGCCGCCCGGACCAGCTAACTCTCTTGACTGTTCTAGGTATGAGAGATGTCCAAGATGCAGTATATCGAACTTTCCTGCAGCAAGAACTCTCTTTTTTTCCATAGCATGAACACCTAGAGATACTTTTTCATCTAGTCCTCATCAACTGCAAGGAATTCATGCCCCTCTTTGATTACTTCAATCCTGCGCTTCGTCTTGGTAATTTGACTTACATGTACAAGTCCATTGATTTCCATCTTCAGAAGTGCTGAGTTTAGTTCTGAATCACTAGGTTCAGAACCAAGTTCCTTCTTCAGGGCTCGAGTGAGTTCATCTTCTAGGATGATTCCATGTCGTTTCTGAAGTATAGACAGAATGAGGTTTCTCAGGGGCATTGGATTCCAAGGTGTCAAGTTCAATCACTATCCGTACATTGTATGAGTTGGACTTCGTTGGATCACTGTTGTCTTTCGGAGGTCCTCGTTCATCCTCTTAAACCGTTCTAGGTCTTCGGGTGAAATTGAAGCATGAATTGTCTTTAGTGCTGCTTCAAAGTGTCGCCAATGTACATTAGCGATTTCCATATCCTCTCTGAGTGCGAGCATACCTGCCTCCCTACACAAAGCTTCGATGTCACCACCAACAAATAGTTCAGTTTCTGCAACAAGTAGGTCAATGTCAACATCTTTGCCAAGAGGCATCTCTCTAGTGTAGATCTCAAATATTTGTCGTCGTCCCTCTGCACTAGGAGAATCCACAAACACGAACCTATCGAATCTTCCTGTTCGTAGCAGGGCACGGTCAATAAGATCAGGTCTATTTGTTGCAGCAAGCACAACAATGTCTTTCATGGACTCAAGTCCGTCCATCTCAGTAAGTAGTTGGCTGATGACTCTTTCAGTGACACCACTATCACCGGTCGAACGACCTCGAACGGGGGCAATCGCATCTATCTCATCAAAGAAGATAATCGCAGGAGCTGCAGTTCTGGCCTTTCTAAAGACCTCTCTTACAGCTTTCTCACTCTCACCAACCCATTTTGAAAGGAGCTCTGGACCCTTCACGCTAATGAAGTTGGCGTTACTCTCTGTTGCAACAGCCTTTGCTAACAGAGTCTTACCACATCCCGGTGGACCCCAGATAAGGACACCCTTTGGAGGGTTGATTCCAATTCTTATGAAGGCTTCGGGTTTCTGAAGAGGCCATTCAACAACCTCTTTGAGATTTCTCTTTTCGTCCATCAAACCCCCTACATCTTCCCACTTCACGTTGGGTATCTCGATGAAGACCTCTCTTACTGCAGATGGTTGTATCTCTCTGAGCGCGCCCACGAAGTCTTCAGCGTTCACCTCAAGTTCGTCAAGCACATCTTGAGGAATCACTTCCTCTTCCAGATCGATTTGAGGAAGATACCTTCTCAGGGCCTTCATTGCCGCTTCCTTACATAATGCATGAAGGTCAGCTCCTACGAAGCCATGTGTTATCCGTGCCAGATATGGCAAGTCTACAGGGTTATCTCCCTCTGTAGTCAGGGGCATACCTCTAGAATGGATGTGAAGCACTTCTAGTCTACCAGTTTCTTTAGGGACTCCAATCTCAAGTTCTCTATCGAATCTCCCAGGTCTTCTGAGTGCTGGATCAAGCGCGTTTATTCTGTTAGTTGCTCCAATCACAATTACTTGGCCTCGGGATTTCAGGCCATCCATTGTAGCCAATAATTGGGCTACAACTCTGCGCTCTACTTCACCCTGAACATCTTCTCTCTTTGGAGCAATTGCATCCAGTTCATCAATAAAAATGATGCTTGGCGCGTTTTCTTCTGCATCCTCGAATATCTTGCGCAGCTTCTGTTCAGATTCACCATAGAACTTGGACATAATCTCCGGACCATTGATATGAACGAAGTTCGCCTCAGATTCGGTTGCAACAGCTTTTGCAAGCAAAGTTTTTCCTGTACCTGGTGGTCCATGAAGAATGAGCCCTCTTGGAGGATCAATACCAAGTCGATTGAAGATTTCAGGATGCTTCATTGGAAGTTCGACCATCTCCCGAATTCTTTTAATGGGCTCAGATAAGCCACCAATCTCCTCATAGGTGACCCTAGACGGTCCTACAATGTCACCTGTAGGTTTCTCAGCAATTGTCAAAATTGTTGAGTGTTGAACAACTACTGTTCCTGCAGGCTTGACTGAAGTGACCTTGAATGGAATGGCTCTACCGAGGATTGGGATAAATACCGTGTCTTGCAGCGTAACCGGACAATTGAGCAATTTTCTTTTGACAAACTCCTCAAATCTTGGCTCTGG
>DAOWDY010000163.1 GCA_030638785.1 Candidatus Thorarchaeota archaeon | reverse complement strand
TTGTATATCTACAACTGGATATCCTCTGCCAGACACATTCTACGCCAAAGTTGGAGTCATCACGCAAACGGACGTCGACGCATGGAATATTTTCTGGTTCAGGTTTTTGGTAGAAATGCCTTTCATCTTAACCGGGTCAATACTGGGAATTCTTACTCTTCTGAAGAAACGACCTTATGCATGGTTGATGGCCATTGGATTCTTTCTCCTCTATCGTTTTACCATGCCCTACCAGGCCCTCATCAATAACTCTAGATACTTGGTACCAATATTCGCATTTCTTGCAATTACCTCTATTGTCGCATTTGGAATTTTCAGTACCGAGATTCGAGTAAGCACTCCAAAGCTGAACTCAGAGGTAATCAGGTTCGCACTAGTTGTATCATTGATTTCTCTTGTCTTTGTTACCTCGGTACCGACCTATTTCAGTCAAGCAGAACTATTTGGAAATGCAGCGAAGAACATCAATGAAATGCAGGTTGATATCGGCTTCTGGGTTGACGATCACACTCCTGAAGATTCTGTCATAGCTATATGCGATGTAGGGGCTGTTCGTTTCATCTCAAATAGGACGATTATTGATATTTGTGGACTCGTGACTCCGGATATTACGCATGGGAACTTCACAATGTTTGAGTTGGTTAATTATCTCGAATCGAGAGATGCAGATTATCTCGTCATATTCGGAAAGTGGGTCACATTCTACAGCTATTATATGTATGGCCATATAGAGGAAGTCTATCGTGTAACCTTACTAGACAATCGTGTATCTGGTGATGATGTTATGGTTGTCTTTGAAATTACCTGGTAGCAGGGTGTTTTTCTACTCATCAAGTTTCATCTTGATTCCATTGACAAGTTTGTGAAAGAGATCTTGTGGATCTTCAACACCACTGAAACCACCTGTGAAGGCTTCTTTACTCCCGCCACCCCTTCCACCTAATCTCTCGACGGTCTCAGAAGCATAGTAGGTTGCGCCTTTTTCTAAACCTGTGGTCCACAAGATGAAATTACTTTTGTTTCCTGGTGAGAAAAGAAGGATTGCAGAATACTCTTCTGAAGACATAGATTGGAGAATGTGCCGAAGTTCCTTGGATTCAAACCCCGGTAAGCTATAGTGCCTGAAGGTTAATCCTGTACTAAGTTTTGGTGGACTACTTCCCTCTATCAAACTCACAATAAGCGAAACCAATTCTTCCTTAGCATCAACATTCCGTTTCGCTTTATCAAGCACTGCACCCAATTGCGGTATCTCGAATGGGTAAGATTGTTTCCTAGTCAAAGCATCGTTGTAAACAGAAGTAAGCAATTTCAGAGCATTTTCATGTGAAGAGAATTCCACTCTAGCATTCCCTTTCCCAATCTTGTAATCGAGGATCTTGAAGATCCCAATATCCCCTGTCCTTAAGACATGTAAACCTGAACATGCAGATTGGTCAAGACCCTCCACGCTTACGATTCTTATCCTGTCATGCTGTGACTCAACCCCCTCTCTTGCCCTTACCTCAGGAGCCAGGTCTTTCGCTGCTATGATTCGGGTTTCTACTTGTTTATCCTCTAAGATGTATCGTTGAACATTTCTTTCCGCTTTTAGTAATAGCCCGACATCAATTTCCTCACCCAATATCTCAACTGTTCCCTTTTCGCCATCAATCCAGATGTATCCCAATTCGATGTCTTCTCGAAGCCGCTTGAGCTCACTGATAAAGAGATGTTCTGAGGTATGGTTTCTCATCATACTCCTTCGCCATACCATATCAATGAGGAGCGTGACATGCTCCCCCTCATCTACTGGCACTTCAGTAACAAGCCTCGTTCCAACGTCAGTAACTATGCTGTTAACTACTTGAACCTCTCCTGACCTAGTATGCATTTCCCCCCGATCTCCTGCCTGACCGCCGCCCTCTGGACGAATGACATCTCTATCAATTGAAATATGAAATTGGTCATCTACTTTTTCGCAATATGTAACTTTAACTTTGAATTCATATTCCAGAGGGTCGATCCAGTATACTTTAGGTGAAGACATGCTTTCTTATGTTAGCCGAAACCAATAAAGCATCTTTGCAATGCTCTAATCTTGTCTACCTACGTGATGGAGACTGTAATAGATGTTTGATTTCCTCAAGAAAGATCCTTTAGAGAAGGCAAAAAAGCATGTTGAGAAAGCTTTACGGGAGATTGAAGCGAACTACTTTGATTATGCCAGCATGGAGTACGAGAAAGCGGCAAACCGGTTTATAGAAGCAGGGTCTCCTGATTTTGCAATCAAGTACTTCCGTGAGGCTGCTTACTGTGCTTTGGAGGATGATGATTTCCAACGAGGCGCACAGATGAAGATTTGCGCAGCGGAAACACTACTTGAAGAAGGTCGATTTGATGAGGCAGGAGGATTCTATCAAGAGGCATCGGATCATCTATTTCGAAATAAGAAACTCTCTGATTCCATTCGGACACTTTCTGTGTCAATAATGTGTCATTTAGCAGCTAGAAGTTTTGATACTGCAATCAATCTACTCCGGAAATCAGAAAAACGATTACCAGAAAAATCCCCTCCCAAAGTGCATGCTCTAGATGTTGCCAGAGAATATGTTGGAGTACTTGTGGAGGGATATGAAACAACTCTTGAGAAACTTAATAGTTGTATATCAAAGTTTAAGCCTAAGGAGAGTGAACAATCCGTCTTCGATTTCCTAACAGATAGTGTTAGATTAGCACTTGATACTCATATCGAAATCGAATGGGCTGGTCAATCTCATGATAAAGTACCAGCAAAGACTCCTTTGGAGTTCGAGCTACGGTATCGTTGCCCAATCCCAGTCAGAGTGATTGATTACAGGCTTACTCTTTCTAATAGTGTTACTTTCATTAAGGAACCCGAGATTGGTCAGGGTTACAACCAAGAAGAATCTTGGCTCCTCACAGTCAATCCTGTGTTGAGTGGTGGTGGTATTGTTGGCCCATT
>DAOWDY010000268.1 GCA_030638785.1 Candidatus Thorarchaeota archaeon | reverse complement strand
CGTATCTAATATCGACCAGAGCATTACTCAATTTTTCACCCAGTTCCGAGACAAAGGATTGAGCTGGAGAGAGAAGGCTTTCAGTGTAGATCTTCTTGTTTGCATTGAACCAATTACGATTGTTGTTCTCTTTCAGATCTTTCAGAAAATTGATTCCTTCCTTTGGGAATCCCTCAAATGGCTGAATTGTCGTCATACCATACACTTTCATTTTGAGGAATATAACTAGTGAGATAGGTCTCTACAACTCCCCCTTCCACTCAATTGATGCCTTCTCCTTCACTTTGAGATGAGTCAACATTCTATCAACCAACGAATCCACTAATTCATCGATTGTCTTAGGTTTGTGCCAGAATGCTGGACTAGCTGGAAAGACCACTGCACCTGCCTCGGTAACTTGGGCCATGTTTCTGAGGTGAATGAGATTCATGGGGGTTTCACGAACCATGAGTACAAGAGGTCTCTTTTCCTTCAAACTACAATCAGCAGCTCGGGATATTAGATTGTCAGCGTATCCATGTGCAATGCCTGCCAAAGTCTTCATTGAACAGGGTGCAATTATCATTGAATCTAGATGGAAGCTCCCACTTGCTGGTCCAGCTGCAAGGTCATCCTCTTCATATACTAAATCTACGCGCTTCTTCAAATCCTCGGGATTGACTCCGGTTTCATATTTCAGAGTCTTAACTCCCCACTTGCTGATTATTAGATGGATCTCATGACCGAGTTCCTTGAGAGCATCAATTACCCGAACACCATATACTGCACCACTGGCTCCGGTCAAACAAACGAGGACTCTTTTCTTCATGTACTACTCTCCTTTACAGTAGATGACATTCTACGTCCACAAATATCTTCTTTCCGGAATGGTTCAGAATAGGAAACTGAGCACAATGGAAGCAAGGAATGCAAGTCCACCCATAACTAACCCCTTTCGCTTCGCAATCTGGTATGCCTCTGTTATGTCCTGGGTCAATATATCAAAGCCCTTCTCTCCGAATGTACGAATTCCCTTCGCTTCGCCAAATCCAAATCCTACGCTTGCAGGTTGAAGATTATCTCTAGCAGCGTTTGCAGCCTTTTTGACGGCATCGAGAACAATGTCTGGTTTGATGCTACCCACCGGAGAATATCCCTTGCTTGACAAGGATATGGCATTCACTACGTGAGTGTCCGTTGTAGTTACCTCAGAAACATCAAATCCCTCTCCTCTGAGAGCATCTTGGATTTCTTCTCTAAAACCTGTTTTCACGTTATTTCCATCAACGGAAATAATTGTTGCCAAATCCTTCCCAGTTTTCAAAACGAGAGCGACAACACCTCCGGGTCCCATTCCCTCCTTTGATGTGATGTTCTCCGGAATCACTTGGTGTATCCCAGCTTGGAACTCTTCATGAGGTATGAATGCAGTACTGGAAATCGCTTCCCTTACTGACTCGACATAGATCTTTGAATCTGGGTCTCCTGGCATCACAGATACTGCATGATCATCAATGCAGTTATGGGCATCAGATAATGCGACGTATCTCAGGTCTGGAACACTCTTTCTTGCTGCTTCTGCAGCCTCTTTACCTACTTCAAGTGCTATGTCATCAGTGAATTCTGGTGAGCTTGTTGATATGGCAAGAACATCCTTTCCAGCAAATAATGACCAGACCTTGAACTTTCCTTCGTCAGTCCAGTGTGGGCCAGAGATTTTCTTATGGACTTGGACATCATCGATTAGTCTGTCAATTTCCTTCATGACAATATCGTAGTCAATCTTGTTTGTCAGATTCTGGTGGTGAGTGCAGTTACCATGCAAAATGAAAGCTTGAACTCCATGCTTATCCTTGATGTGACGCATAATTGCTGATGGCAGTCCACTACTTCCAATGTCTCTGAATGGTCCTGGATGAACATATAGAACAACACCGACCGCAACAAGGCTCTTGTTATTTTTGAAAACCAGTAATTCAACAGGAACGTTCTGAACCACGCTGATTTTGGTCATCAATGACTCCATGGGTTCTGGGTTCTCTACAAGGTAATCGTAACCAAATGCACGAAGCAACTCGGGTCCATTTATTCCAAGGTCTCTCTCGAATGGATGACTGACTGCTCTAAAAATGTAGTTGACTACAAGAGAATCCATAACGAATAATATCGGAATTGTAAGATACCAAAGAGGTGGAAGTAGTACTGGGAACACTAAGAGCTGAGCAATCAATGTGTTGGCAATAAACCACACGAGTATGGGCATCAATGCTGCTATGAAGTTACGCAATGGATGATAATCGCTCAACCCTGTAACCAGGAAAGCGAAAACAAGATACCCCATAGCAAGTCCGAGAGTCCACATATTAGCCTCGAATGTTGCCGCACCCAAAATGAAGTCGATGAGACCACCTAGTGATCCAAGGAAGAACCAGAAGATGAGTCCGAATTGGGCTGAGCCAAGTGCTCTTCTGGCATCTAGAGGAGACCCTTCTTTCCTAACAATCACGTACATCATTCCGGAGCCAATGAATGCCGTTGATAACAGGACACTTGTGTAGGCTAGGAATTCTTGAACTGCTCCTTCAACTCCTACTTCTATGACCCCTAGCAGCGAAAGGAATCCCGCGGAGATAACAGCCATCGCTATTGTTCTGAGAACAATCCCTTTGTAGGTGGGAAGCTGCCACACCTTGGAGTAGAGACTGACAGTTTCCTTGACTTTCGCTCTCTCACCCATGAGTAAAACCTCTCGAAATAATTATGCCCAAGTTACCAATCTTATCAAACTTGTCATTAGACTCCTAATAACTTACGAAAAGTACCAACCGTGACATTTATATCGCATTCGATATCACATGCAATATCGCATTCGATATCAAATTCGATATTGTGGTGAAGGTGAAAGATGTGACCCCTGCTGAATCGGAAAACTGTGACAATCTCAAAGATATCCAGTTTGTTCCAAGAGGGTTTCTAAAACTCTTGATAGCTCGACTCCTCACTAAGAGAGAGTTAACGGGTACACAGATTATGGAGATTCTTGAGGAACGCAGTCAAGGAAAGTGGCGACCTAGCCCAGGTTCAATCTATCCACTCCTAAGTTCTTTAGAAGAGCATGGCTTGATTAAGACAGTCAGAACGGATGGCCGTAGCAAGATATACACACTTTCCGAAAAAGGACACAACCACTTCAAAGAGACCTTTAAACGAAAGGGCGATGTTGAAGATCGAACCCGCATTCATAGAGCTGTATGGATGCAGATGCTTGATTCTTCTGATCAGGCCATCTTTCACGTACATGGAATTCGAATGGCGATTGAACATCTAGATGGTATTCAGTCCCAACTAACTGATAATCAAAAAAAGAAGCTCAAGACCAAGCTTACAAAGGCACATGAACGACTTGAGGAACTCATCAAGAACCTAGGAGACTAAGACAATGGCATCAAATGACAATGGAATATCAAAAACAAAGAGTCCTTCCCGATATATGCTAGGTGGGCTCATTAGACACCCGCTTTCTATTACTCTTGCAACAATATTGACTGTTGTATCGATATTGTTAGTTACAATCCCAACCGTGATAGTAGGGTTAGCAGTAGATGAGCTAGAAGTTGGAGGACTTAGCACTCAATTCGTCAACTACGTGTGGCTCATAGTAGGTCTTGGTCTCCTGTATATGGCAATGTACTTTGTTGTAGGTTACATTTGGGCAGTTGTTACGCTTTCATGGGAGAGGGATGCAAGGCAGGATTTCTTTGAAGATCTTCAGGATTACAGTATGACCTTCCATGACGAAGTCGATAGTAAGCGGCTTCTCTCAGTTGCCATGCAAGACATTAGCTGGGTACGCTTCTCCCTTAATCCAGCTTTACGGAACATATTAGGTGGCTTTGCATCAATAATAATCACAGGAGTCTTGTTGTCAATTATTGATCAGACCCCAGGATTGATTGTACTCTTCGTTATCCCATTCATCAATGTGCCTGTAGGAATCTTCACCTCTATCATCTTGGTAGGAACCCCAATCTATCTCCTTTATGCTTACAAATACGCTAATGCAGTGGAGCCAGTTCGACGCCAGCGTTCAGAAGTTATGGAGAATCTGACATCACGAACACAGGGTGTGTTTCAAGGAATCGAAGTCGTACGTGCATTTGGTAAAGAGGAACATGAACAAGCTAAATTCGGAGAAGTAAGCAAACAATATGAAAAAAGGGTTGCCAGAGAGGGTCAACTCGCTGCATTCTATCTTCCAGCTCTCATACTAACTGCAATGACAACTATTGCATTCTTCTACGGTGGCTATTCAGTTTGGACCGGGATTATCACAAAAGGAACTCTCATTCAAATTCTCGGACTCCTCGTTGCTCTTGAAATGCTTAATTTTCAATTGCCACACATGTTACTAATGATGCGTGGAGGATTTGTAAATGCTCAGCGTATTGTTGATATTCTAAGCTGGAAAGAACCAATGATTGAACCTGAAGAAGAGGTCGCTGAAATTAACTGGTTAGGAGATATTGAATTCAACCACATCAGTTTCAAGTACAACACAACTAATGGAAACAATGACCATTATGCGCTCAAAGATCTCAACATCAAGATTCCGGGTGGATATCGTGTGGCTCTTATTGGGGGCCCAGGTGGTGGCAAGAGTACAGTTCTCAAAATGCTGTTGAGACTTTATGACCCAACAGAGGGTGAAGTTCGAATTGGTGATGTTAATCTGAGAGATGTTCGCACGAGTACAGTGCGTGACAATGTTGGATTAGTTGAGCAAGATATCTTCCTGTTTCGAATGACTGTTCATGATAACATAGCTTTTGGAAGACCTGATGCAACTAGGGAGCAAGTAGAAGAGGCTGCGAAGAGGGCTCAAGCACATGAATTCATTGTTGAACTAGAAGACGGCTACGATGCCATGATTGGTGAGCGTGGTATGACTCTATCAGGAGGACAGAGACAGCGACTGGCAATTGCAAGAGCACTCATTCAAGATCCAAAAATACTGCTACTCGATGATTCAGTTAGTGCCGTAGATGCTCAAACAGAATTCCTCATGAGGAAGGCATTAGATGAGGTCATGGTGGGACGTACAAGCATTACTGTTACACAAAGGCTTCGAACGCTCATTGAATCAGATTTGGTTATCATGCTGGATAAGGGTCGCTTGATTGATGCTGGATGTCATGATGATCTGTTGCGAGAATCCGAACTATACCGTCGTATCTTCGAACGATTGCCCGGAGCGAAAGCTTTGCTTGCTGGCGTGGCAATCAAGGGAGGTGCTCAGTAATGGGTATGCGTCATGGACCTAGAGGCATGTTTGGAGGTAAGGATAAACGCAGTCGGCCAATTAGAGTACTACTTGGTCGTATGTTTGGATATCTTGGTAGATTCAAGAGGATTGTGACAATTGGGGCTATTCTTTCATTGGTAGCTACGATTGTTTCGGTTTTTGATCCTCTAATACTTTCGATAGGAATTGATCTAGTTGCAGATGGAAATAGTACCTTCAATACTTTACTCATGCTTATTGGACTCTATATTCTGATCAAGGTTACAGCATGGATATTATTTGGCGTCAACACGTGGATATTAGCTGGAGCACAAGCTGGTTTTGTGCAGAACGTGCAAGAAGACGTGTACAATCATCTTGTGGAGGCTGATCTTTCATACCATAAATCGGAACAGAGTGGAAATGTTACATCTAGAGTTACAACAGATGCTGTTTCCTTAGGAACTGGAGTTCAAGTGATAATTAGTTTTTCAAGTCAGATACTGATGATTATATCTTCATTTCTACTCCTTTGGTTTGCCGCACCTGCGCTTGCACTTACGTCACTAGTAGTGATTCCCGGAGTTGCATTTGTTGCTGTTCTTTTTGGAACTGTTGGACAGCGGATTATGCTAGCATCTCAAAGAGCTGCTGGAAAAGTTTCTGGACAGATTGCGGAGAATCTTAGTGGTATTCATATCGCTAAAGCGTTCAACCGTGAGAAAGAGCTTGCAGAAGAAATGCTTGAATTAAATCAACAGTCGTACAAACATGGTTTCCGGTTCATGATTCTCATGAGTGCCATGCAGCCATTAGTGAGATCAATTGGTCAGTTTGCTACTGCTGCTGTTCTCTTTGTTGCTGGTGCATTGGCGGTAGGCACACTTCCAGTTCTTACGATAGGTCAAGTGTTTCTTGGTGTAATTCTAGTTGGCAGATTCATGTGGCCACTCCTAATGGTAGTAATGAGCTTTGCACAGGTTCAAGCATCAATGGCTGCAATGGACAGAGTTTCGGATGTGTTAGAGTCAACGCCATCCATTGCTGATTCCGAATTGGCAATCTCCCTTGCTGAGGAGAGTGATGGAATCTCCTTTGAGGATGTTACATTCTCATATGTTAAAGACACACCAGTCCTCAAGAACGTAGATTTCAGCATCGCACCTGGTGAGATGGTTGCTGTAGTTGGCCATACCGGTGCTGGAAAGACTACTCTTGCAGCACTTGTCAATCGATTCTATGACCCTGATTCAGGACGAATCCTTATTGGAACCCAAGATCTTCGCGAAACAACTTTGGATTCTCTACACAATACGGTTTCTCTCATTCCCCAAGAGCCCTATCTATTCGACGATACAATTTTCGAGAACATTCGGTATGGAAGACCTGGTGCATCAGATGAGGAGATCATCGAGCTATGTAAAATCATTGGTGCGAATGAATTCATTGAGGTTCTTGCTGAAGGTTATGAAACTATCATCTTTGAAAGTGGAAAAAATCTCAGCGCAGGACAACGACAGATGATTACAATCGCCAGAACAATGCTTGCTGATCCAAAGATTCTGATTCTCGATGAAGCAACTAGTAGATTGGATGCTTATAGCGAGTCTCTTGTTCAGGATGCTCAGGAGAAACTGTTTGCAAATCGAACCACAATTGTAATCGCACATCGACTCACGACAATCGCAAACGCATCTAGGGTCTTTGTCTTTGATCATGGTGATTTGATTGAGGAGGGAACTCATGAAGAGCTTCTGGCTCTCAATGGTACCTTCAAATCTCTATACGATACTTACTACGCACATCAAGGGTTTGAGGAGTTAACTGAGGAAGCTGCTGAAACTGCCAAAGAAGTTGTCAAGGATGATACCAAAGATGCTGTTCCAGCTGGACCTGGGATGATGGGTGGTCATGGTGGAATGGGAGGCATGGGTGGACTAGGTGGAATGATGGGGATGGGTGGTCCTCCAGATCCCGAGAAGATGAAGGAGATGATCAAGAATATGTCTCCCGAACAACGAAAGCAAATGCTTGCCCACAAGGATATGCTACCACCTCCAATCAGAGAACTTCTGGAAAAATTGGAATCTGGCGAAGAGTCTTAATCGACTTTCGCTAGTTTCTCCGATCTGAATGAAAGAGATGCACCTAGAAGCAGGTAGGCTCCGACAGCTAACATTTGAGCATTTGGATCCGAGATACTGATTCCTACGTATCCCCATGATACAGTTCTCACTACAAGTAGTAGTGAACCAAGAACAGTCAAGAGAGTTGGGATTGCTAAGTATCCTCCTCGATAACACCAAAGAAGAATGGACATGGATACGAGTATCATTGTCAATCCTATTCCAATGGGAACTGACAGAACTCGACCGATGGGGAAAGTCTGGGTCCCTATGGTGAATGCTGCGGCTACAACGTAGAAAGCTGAGATCAAGATAATGATGAGCGGTATAACATAACGATTCTGAGCGAACTCCAGGACACTATTTGTAGAGTAGAGGTATACAACAACCCCTTCTGCCCATAACACCACCGCAACCAACTGGATAATTCCAATAGCAAAGCTGTATGATAGGGGATTTGCAAGTTGCTCAACCATTATGCTTACGACTTCAGCAACTGCAAAAATGAGAAGTCCGATGGCAAGATGTGTGTTCAGCATTAGTAGTCGGTCATTTCTAATCAACCCTTCTTTGAAAACCAGCCAGAGTCCTAAGGCTGATACAATGAAGGCAATGATGACAAGAAGTGAAGATGACATTAAGGAAACAGTTACTGGATCCGTGGACGAAGACACTCCGATGAAAACAAATAGAGATACAACTCCTAGAATAATGAATGGTAGCAGTGCATCCCTAAGATGTTTATTCACTCAGTGTCCTCCTGATACAACTAAACGATTTCCGACTAGGTTTTGTATATTGTGCTTATGTTATAATTCACGCCTACTTGACCGTCATCCGTTCCCACTGAACTTCGTATGCTGTTTTGGGATAGGTCTTTTCAATATCCTCTCGCGATTTTGAGAGAACCTTATTGATTACCGAAGATCCAGTAAGCATGCTGACTCTTTTTGTGACAAATTGAACCAGAGCTGTGAAACCATCAATCAATACTTCAGATGAAATCTTCCCTTTCATCGCAGCGCTAGCAAGAGACCCTCTAATCTCAACATCAACCCCTTCTTCCATGTCTACAAAAGAAAGCCATGAATAAATTTCTAAGAGTGCAGTTCTTGACTCCATGAAGATGTTGCGAGTGGTTCGAAGCCCTAGAAGTCTTGAGCAATTGGTTAGAACTTCTTGAAGAACTGCAGAGTGCTGAACTAGAGTTGCTTGGGACCGAGATACACGCTCAACAGCCTCTCTCTCTGCGAGAAGACCTATCTCATCTAGGAATCGACGTAGATCTTTCGTCTTGACTCTCTCTGCTGCGATTGAGAGTGGGATTTCTCCATTCAACTCATGTAGGGCCGCGCTTGTTTCAGGTGAAATGCCTTCTATCGAATCACTAGTCCTCTCAAGTGAGGTTGTCTGATAGATATCTTCAGGCTTTACTGGATTTCTAATTGAAATTGCTTTAACCCACAGTGCTTCTGTTGTTAAGTCGAGAGCAACTTCAAGCGGCACCTCCAAGAATTCAGCCGCATCTTTTACACTGATTGCGTCCGGCAGAATTTGGAGAAATGAGATTACCTTGGGTTCCTTCAAAGTGAGATCCCAGTTCATTTTTTGTCGAATAATACTATCAGGTGTGACCTCATCACGCAGAAATGCTTCGATGACATATCTCTCGAATCTACTGTACACAGCAAGATCCATCTCAACCCATCTCAACAGATTGAATTGCTCTTCAAAAATCCTAATAACTTCTCTCAGTTTATGTCTGAGATCTTCATCTTCTTCTACTGCGGAAAGTGCCCCTAGCGTCCATTCGCCAAACTCAACCATGATTTTATAGTCAGTCCCCTCAAATGCTCTAGCACGTGAGGAGATAGATTGTGTTGCCTCATCAAAGAATGAGGTCATTGCAACTAGAAATGAGGATATTAGGTCGGGGTCGAAGAGTACCTCTACGAAATCATTGTGGTACATACACACGCCAGTTTCGCGTTTGATTATGTACAGGCTCTTGATGTTCATCTAGACTCT
>DAOWDY010000151.1 GCA_030638785.1 Candidatus Thorarchaeota archaeon | reverse complement strand
GAGAGTATTTGCACTCTCATGTGATTGAGAAAAATGGTCGATGAAACGATGTGGGACTATTCTCAAATCCCTGAAAGAAAGTGGACATGGACCCTCGAAAAGGACCACTGGATGGACTTGGTTGTCAACTTTTCAGGATTAAACTACTATGGGACGGACTGGACATGTCAGTCTGGAGGAGGTTACTTTGGTGGTTTCCAGACATTTAACGAGTTTTTCACGAAAGGCCCACTACAGAAAATGCCAAGGACGATATCCCAAGAGGTGAGAGAATATCTTAATGAGCATAGAAGTGAGGGTGGTGCTACTCTTCAACTTGTCTATGTTCATGAGATTGAAGGCTTTCAATTATCGGGGGTTTTCGTTCATCTTGATGATAGTCCGATTCATGTTAAAGAAGTGAAGACCAAGGGAGAGATGCTCATTTATGACGGTAGTATCACACCGGGTGAGCATTGTTTCAGTTTCGTATTCGTCTTGAGATCTGCAGGCGCTCAAAAGAAAATCGATGGTGAGGTTCAAATTAAGATTCAGGGTGGAGATAATCAGGCAGTTCTGAAGACAGTTGAAGATGGCAAGGGGAATCTCCTGACAGAGCTTGTTTAAAGATATGCAGAATAATGTGTTCGATGAATTGGCGCTGTACAATGTACTAATAAAACAGGACAGAACGTTCCAACTACAATCTCTGAAAAATGATTCCTTGGAGATATTCTGAAAAGGTAAGTGCTAATTGATGATTCGAGTAGAGTCGAAGAAACTTAGTTCAGAGGATTGCCAACATCTAGCAACAATCATTGCAGCTGCAAGAAAAGGCACACCATTGGAATCAGATAGAAGTATTGAAGAAACTGCAGCAAATATTGAAAGAATATCAACAAACGAGGGCTATCGAAACCTGGTTGCACTGGATGAACAGAGAGGCATTGTAGGATGGATTTACTATTACGTTGCGTTTCCTCTAATGACTTTCATTAGCGGATTCCTACCAATTGTAGATAAGACACAAGAATCTGAAGAGATTGCTCTGTCATTAATTGAAGCATCGAAGAGAGACATTGTAGAACATGGGCGTAGTAGATTGGAGATTGAATTAGAATTACCTACAGATGGGCACAGGTCTTTCTCTGAGAAGATTGTGGACTGGTACAGAAAATGTGATTTTCAGTTTGCAGCTGAAGAGGTACACATGGCTTCTGACCTCAGTGCCATTGAATTACCTAAGCTTGAACTGCCTAAGGGATACGTCCTCAAGAAGTTCTCTGAGGTCTCATACGAACAGCTGGAGGGCCCAGGCTTTCAAACATTTGAAAATAGTAAGGATGGCCTATTTGTCTCAATGAACTACTCTGAACAAAAAGTGACGCTTAAGCATTTCTTTGATAAATCTGAACCGTTCATAGAAGGATCCTCCCTTGTTCTGGAGAAAGAAAACAACATCATTGGATTCATCATCACTCGAATGAGAGGCGAGGAGGCACAAATAGGGCCTATTGGTCTTATACCTGAAGCAAGAGGTCAGGGGCTTGCAAACTATTTGCTTGTCCGTGCTTTGAAGAATCTTAGGAAAAATGAATTGTCCAATGCAAGTCTTGACATGTCCATAACTAATCATCCTGCGAGGAAACTCTACAAACGGCATGGTTTCGAGGATGTTTACCACAAACAATTCTATTATTGGTCACCTTAGATGAAACTAATTCTCAACCGCTGCTCGTTATGGTGTCCAGGCGTATATGAGAATCTGATATTGGTTCTTAAATCCAAGACGGGAATAGAGCTCAAAAGCGGGAATGTTTTCTGTACTGACAGTCAACCATACTGATTGATCAGGTTTAGATGCTAGTCGCCTAGTTGATTCCAGTAGTAGAGCGCGTCCAAGTCCCCTCCCACGATAAGAAGGAAGAACTCCAATAGGTCCGACTTCAATAGAATCATCCTCATTTCTCATCACGTTGTATCCAATGATATTGCCATCGTCCTTGAAGACAATCGATGCATCGTTGATGAACGTATCATCTCTCTTCATCCAAGCATTAGCCGAACCCTCGAGTTGAGATTCTGTCATACTCAATACCCACTTATCAGAACCACTACGGAATGATTCCATCACGATGTCCATCAGGTCAGCATTGCTGATGTCAGACATAGATTCAACTTCGATTCCTTTTGGAATTGAATATTTCAAATCACTCAACTTGGAATACTGTGTATCCATGAAGTATTCCTTTGCAGTCAAAACAAAACCAGATTTCTGATACCACGGCTCAACAATAGACTTCATAGCTTCTATCTGTTCACTCGTAAGTTCCATCCAGATCTCCAGCTTTGTCTTTGCGTTAGTTTCTACGAGTTTCTTCGAGTGTTCGATAAGGGCAACTGCTACTGCCTCTTGATCTGCTTCAGGATGGATAATAGGCTGCCACGGTCGCACAACCCCTATCTCACCCCATTCAAGCCACATTAACAGCTGACCCAGTAGTTCTCCACTATCCTCATCCTGGGCCACAATCATTGCATGGGCTTCGCCTTGTTCTATCATTTGTTCAAGTGCTGTCTTGATTCCATCTACTGTACGCTCATCGTTATGTAATGGTGAGTTTTGGCGAGAATTATAGATTAATCGAGCGTGGGCATCGACATCAATCTCATGCATTTCCTGTATAATCAGAATCATGGGGTATGCCTCCATCAACAATGCTTGATGACCTATAAGATTGAATTATAATGATTCGTACAAGCGCCAAATTGTTGTATACAGGAAAAAATGAGAAACGAAGGAGGGAGTTGATGCTTTATCACGACTTATGGAGGTGTCCAGTCTAGAGGAATGTTTGTTGCTAGAGTTCGTATCAGTTCAATTGTTCTCTTGTCGTCATTTCTGCAGCTCTCCCAGACTTCTTGTTCAAACAATAGATTGTCCTTATCCCTGATTATGAAAGTTAGTAGAGCCGTATCTGGGAGGGCTCTTTCTACACAGTTCTCTAGGTCCCATATCTTCTTCTTAACCAACTCTTCTACAAAACTATACAACTTCTCAATGGAGAATTCCATCTCTCTTATTTTTGTAGCATTAGCTTCCTTGGCACTATCAACTGGTGTTCCTCTTTGAATTCTCCGCTGCTCGATCTTCTCAGAGGTTATGAGGATTTTTAGACGTGTATGATATGCTGTGTGTCCTGATAGATACTCGAATGAGAAATTCACCAATTCAGTTTGTTCTTTTAATAGACCCTTCAGGTACTTTTTCAATTCTTTCTTAGTATACGTCACACGCTTCTACCTCAACATCGTTGGCTTCACTGATATATGTCCATCAAGAAATGTCGTGTAATAAGGTATTTGACAAAAGGAGAGAAATCGAAGGAGGGGAAAATCCCACTCCTTCGGAAACTTTTCTCCCTATTCACCTTCAAGGTATCTTTGCATTGAGAATGGTTTTCCATGTCCAGGATACACAGTTCTGACTTCTAGGCTAGTTGCTTTCCTTATGCTAGAATCGTATGCTTTGGTATCTGAAATCAGATTGTTTTTCTTAGGAATTGATGTATTTACAAAAAGATCCCCACAGAATAGATCTCCATCTTTGGTCAGAATCCCTATAGACCCCTTTGAGTGACCGGGAATATGAATTACTTTAGCATCAAACCCTAAATCAGTGATGTCCTGCATGTCTTCGAGAAATACATCAGGAGTGAAGCGATCTTCCTTTTTCAAATTCATACGCATAACGAAGAACATTATTTTTACTAGACCTTTAATGATAGGATTCATTTTTCTGTTCCAAAAGAAATCTCCTAACTCAACCATTCCCGCATCATCAAAATGCATGGCAACCCTACAGTTGTACTTGTCACGAAAATATGCACAATTTCCTGTATGGTCGAAATCACCATGGGTCAATAGAATAAGCTTGAGATCCCCAGGATTACATCCTGCATTTTCCAGCATTGCTTCGATTTCTTGGCGATGCTTTGTAAATCCCGTATCAATTAGGACGAAGCCATCATTTACCTTCTGAAGGTAACAATTGGTCTGATTTTCTTCAATCCTTGTGATTGTGTCAGTTACTTCAAACTCAGGTGACATTATTTTGGACCCAACAATATCTTTCATTTGTTCCACCGTTATAAGATTAGTGAATACTCATTCACTTATGTATAGTGAATGAACATTCATTTATAATGCTATCGTTGTGTGCTGTTATATTTAAATAAATGAATACTTATTTACTAATCAACATGAGAACAAAAGACGAAGCCAAATACAATGCAGTTGTCGATGCTTCAATCAAACTAGTGAATCAACTTGGCTTTGATGGAATCTCCATTTCAAAAATAGCAGGACAAGCTAATGTTTCACCTGCCACAATCTACATCTACTTTGAAAATAAAGAAGATCTGTTTACAAAGTTGTATATTGATATAAGAAAGAAAATGAGTCAAGGAGCAATTAAGAACCTGAAGGAGGATATGAGCGTCGAAGAAGCATTCAAATCAACATGGCATGATTCGTTCATCTTCAATCTTGGTCATCCCGATTATCTCCTTTATCGTGAGCGTTTCGAACAGACAGCGATGATGCAAAATGTGAATCAAGAGGAGTTTGCACTCTATCGTTTTAGTATAGAAATTCTCCAACGAGGTATCTAATAGAAAGTCATCAAGAACCTACCCATTCCGTTTTTGGCTTCCTTTGCCTTCGTTCCTATCATCACATTACTTAGGTTACATTTAGATAATGTACTCAAAATGGATGAAAACAGAATAAAGCAGGCATGTCAAATAGCATGGAGTGCGATTCGGAAGTAGTTGATTCCTATTACTCCGGAAACGAGAGCCTGCAGGAAAGGAAAAGGAGAGAAAAGAAGGAATCAAGTACCCGCAAT
>DAOWDY010000235.1 GCA_030638785.1 Candidatus Thorarchaeota archaeon | reverse complement strand
TGCAGGAGTTCGTCCTCAAACTCTTTCATTATATCGCTAGTAATATAATTCCAGTCAGCATTACGGAACTTGTCTTTTCCAAGTATTTCGGATACGGCATCGAAGACTTTCTGGGCAATCTCTGGATTGTCCTCACCTAATCCAACAACAATTGAGTGCCCACCAGGTGTGGATTTTGAGAACCTCATCTGAGTATCGCCCATCTTGATAGAATCTAGTGAAAGTCCATCTGAGAGTGTAGGGGGTATTGTTTCAATCGCAGAAAGAAACCCTGTTAGTAACTCGGGGTTTTTGAACGCAGTCTTACAAAACATACCGTAACATTTGCTATAGATAGGCAGACCAGCCTGAGTATAGACCATTAAGTATTCGAGAACTGGCAAAATTGAATCTCTCCAAATCTAATGCAACTGGTCAAGAATTTGAGCAATCTGTGAAATACTTTGTGTATACGCTCGTAGAAAGGAGGGGAATCCCCTCCAATCAGATTACAGCATCTCTTTGAATACTTCCCTTTGAATGAGAAATCGAAGAATCTCTGCAGTTCCACCACCAATTGTCATCAGACGGGCATCTCTATAGAATCTCTCAACAGGATAATCAGTTGTGTAACCCATCCCACCGAGAATCTGTATCGCATCATTAGAGATCGCAATGGCGGCTTCTGTGGTGAAGAGCTTTGCAATGGATGCCTCCTTAGTAATCTTCATTCCCTTGTCATACATCCTAGCAGCAGTAAGGGTTAGCGCTCTTCCTGCCTCTAGCTTCATGGCCATATCTGCTATCTTGAAGCTAACACCTTCAAATGCTCGAATCGGTCGTCCAAACTGCTCACGCTCATTTGAGTACTTGATTGCTACCTCATAGGGAGTCCTTGCATAACCTATTGCTTCAGCAGCGATAGCTGTCCGTTCACTATCCAATTCGTCCATGAGGATGTGGAATCCCTGTCCTAGGTCACCAAGAATCATATCTGAACTTATACGCATATCATCCATCTTGAGCCAAGAAACTCTAGCGGATTTCATTCCTAAGAGATCGTGATCCTTCACCACACTAAACCCATCAGCTTTTGTATCAACGATAAAAGCAGTCATTCCCTTCTTAGATTTGACATCAGGATTGGTTATTGCAAAGCAACACATGAAGTCCGCTTGACTACCGTTAGTGATGAAACGTTTTTCACCATTGATAACCCAATCATCGCCATCTCTTGTTGCTTGGGTTTTCATACCTGCGGTATCAGAACCAACATCTGGTTCAGTGATTCCTATGCAACCTATTTTGTCACCCTTCACAACAGGTTCAAGGTATTTCTTCTTCTGTTCTGCGGTACCGAATCGGGCTACAGGCATCCCATAGAGGGTTGTTGATGCCATTCGAGCCATATCCAAACCCCCGTTAGCCGCAGATATCTCTTCGGCGACGATTATCTCATATGAGAGTCCACGTTCAGTACCTCCTACTTCCTTATCATGATGAACTCCCATGAGGCCAGCTTGCCCAATCTTTCGAAGAAGGTCTCTTGGGTATGGACCCTTGTCAATATCGTCAGCAATAGGATAAATTTCCTTGTCACAGAAAGCACGGACTTCCTTTCTGAATTTCAGTTCATCCTCTGTCCAGAATATGTCACTAAGATAGTCTACCATTGTGAAACCCCGTGACATCTCGAATACTGATTCCTTAAATTTGTAACGAGATGGGCTATTCTTCAGATTCTTCTTGTAGTATTTGATGCGCCAGGTGCCTTGCGGCATCGCGTTTTTTGACGATATCTTCTGCTTGTGTACGCAGCTCGTCGAAGAGTGATCTTCGAGAATTAATAGCTTTTTCAATTAATGCAGCTACAGCCTCTGACCTACTCTTGAATATCCCCAGTTCAACGAGTGCATCCAAGATACCAACGATATCAGAACTCATCCGAGTCATAACTGAGATCTCACGTTTCTTAAGACCAAATCCCTCAGCTGAAGCGCGTCCAAGAAATTCAGCTCTCAGACTCTGCTGGATTTCTTCATTAATCTCTTGTTCTTCCTTGTTGACCATGAAGCTCACCTTTGACGAATTTCGTTTCGACTCAGTTGAATTACAACACGTAACTCTTAAATTACTTATCATGTAATACTATTACACATCACGGTTGCGAGTTTAGTCAATTTCGGTCCCTAAAACTCGTGTAAAACGGGAGTGTCTAATTGCAGGTGCTCCCGTAACCCTGGTGTTCCTTTTTCCAAATCACTTAGCTAGATGGTACACAAATCGATCAAGAGAGTCTTTTCTGAGTGTGACTGAAGAACCGATTGAAGTTCCTGATTGTTCATCTCTTGTTCCTAAACAGAGGACTGTAGCACCACCCTTCAACTCCACAAGAGCTAAAAGAACTGGAGGTTCAAATCCTTCAGGGGGACGCTGAAGAGAAGTAAAAGTTAGAATTGTCCCTTCATTTGAAATAGTGGTCCTATTCATAGGATTATTTGGACCACAATAAGGACAAATATCTCTTGGAGGAACAATGATTCGTTTACAAGATTCGCAATTCGATGCTTCTATCTCCACATTGAAGACCTCGTTAGTTTCTTCCAAAAAGGGCGACGACCATATTGTTTCCAAAACCCCCAATATTGTGAGTTAAGCCAATCTGAGGAGTATCCACTTGCAAAGCGGAAGGAGCTATTCCCATAAGTTGAGTGTAGATATCATAGATTTGTGCCACACCCGTTCCACCGGTAGGGTGGCCTCTAGCTTTTAGGCCGCCTGTAGTGTTGATTGGTAAATCTCCATCTACAGCTGTCACTCCATCCTTTACAGCGGCGATTGCTTGGCCTCTCTCTACCAGACCAACATCCTCCATGTCTATTAATTCGAGAATTGAGAATGCATCATGTAACTCACATACGTCCACATGTTTAGGGGTGAGTTTGGCCATCTTGAATGCTCTCTGTGCTGCTACTACTGTGGCATTCATTGATGTCATTGATAATCTATGTTGCACTGCATGAAAGTCTGTAGCATGGCCAACTCCAAGAACCTTAACATATTCATCTGCGAGTCCGATCTGCTTAGTCTTATCCTCTGACGCTAGAACTAATGCTGCTGCCCCATCACTTGTTGGACAGCAATCGAACAGAGTGAGAGGGTCTGCAACAACTCGACCATTACTAACCTTGTCAACAGTAATCTCTTTCTGAAAATGTGCAAGGGGATTCTTGGCACCATTTCTATGAGCCTTTACAGGGATTAGTGAGAGTTCATCTCGGGTCAGTCCATATTCATGCATGTATCTACGCGCAATCATGGCCGCCAGTGCTGTAGGTGTTGCTCCATATTTAGTTTCATTCTCATTTGACATCATCTTTGCTAAGATCTTTGATGCAGTACCTCGTTCAACTTCAGACATCTTCTCAACGCCAACAACAAGAACCAAGTCAGCCATTCCAGATGCAATCATAGCATACCCTGCTTCAAACGCACTAGATCCTGAGGAGGGACCGGTTTCCACTCTGGTGGCACCTGCAGGAACAAGACCTAGACGATCTGCAGTTAGGGTAGAGAGATGCCCGACACCAGTGAACTCGTCAGGATTCTGAGTAGCAACGAAGATGTGGTCGAACGATTCACCCCTTGATCCAGAAGAATCGAGGGCCTGCAATGACGCTGATTGGACCAACTCAAGAATGCCTTCTTCGAGTACACCGAATTTTGTCATTCCTGCACCGATTACATGTACAGGTTTCATCAGAGCACATCCTATTTTATTAGAACTAAGAGGTCACCGGGAGTTACGCTTGAACCAGGTTCAACATTGATTTCTTTTACTATGCCATCTGCTGAAGCTTTAAGCTCGTTGAACATTTTCATTGCTTCAAGAATACAGACAGTTTGTCCATTCTTGACATTGTCACCTACTGCCACCATTACCTCAGTAATCTTCCCAGGCATTGGAGGGTATATTCCTCCAGTAACCTTGGGTCCTCCTCCTGAGGACGATGCGTTTGGAGTTGCAGTAGTCTGAGTCTTAACAATACGTTGCCACGCGACTTCTCGCGGTTCATCATCCAATTCCAGATTTAACTTCGAACCTGTCTTCTTGAGTATCTTAATGGTGTAATCAGATGCAGTATTGTTCAGTGTAAATGACCCATCTTCATTTAGTGTTGTCTTGATAGTGTAACTCTCTTCACCAACTTTGACTACTAAGAG
>DAOWDY010000265.1 GCA_030638785.1 Candidatus Thorarchaeota archaeon | reverse complement strand
GGGATACAATGTTGTTGCCACTGTTGGTGTGATTAAGACTGATACATGGGAACAAGACGGTTCTTGGACAGGTCTTGTTGAACTTCCAGCCTCAAAACGACAAGAGCTCTATGATGAGCTCAACAAGTTGACGAAGGGCCAAATTAGGTTAGACGTGGTCCGTTAGCAAAGCGTCAACAAATTACGATCGCAAATGTATAACTGAACTGAAAATAAACGAGTGAAGAATAATGGAAATTTATGAATTAATGCGGAGGGCGTTCTAATGGCTCTTTTCTTTACAAAAAGAGAGATCGTTGTGCCCGGGCAATTACTTGCAGAGGGCAGATATAGAGCCGATGTGGGTGCCTATGGCAAGGATGAGAAGGTTTACTCCGCCGTTGTGGGCTTAGCAGAGCTCAGAGGGAACACAGTAAAAGTAGTCCCCCTTCAAGGAGTCTATATCCCAAGTGAAGGGGATCTTATAATAGGAAAAATAACCATAGTTGCTGGAAACAACTGGAAAGTCGATTTAGGTTCAGGTCCTTATCTGGCCTCTCTACATGCAAATAATGCACTCAGACGTCCATATGATGATGATATCTCTAGATACATGGGCATCGGGGATGTAATTGTTGCTGAGGTGTCAGCTTTCGATAGGAACAGTGGTCCTTTCTTGTTCATGAAAGGCAGAGGCCTTCAAAAGCTTGAGGGCGGTATGCTGATGTCAATTAATCCAGCGAAAGTTCCGAGAGTCATTGGCCGACGTGGATCAATGATTAGCATGATCAAGGACCTTCTGAGAGTTCAGACAGTAGTGGGACAGAACGGTATCATATGGATTCGTTCGAGAGACCCCAAAATCATGCGACTTGCAGTAAAGGCATTCGAGATGATTGAAGCCGAGGCGCATACAAGCAAACTCACAGATCGAGTCCATGATATGCTGAAAGAGGAACTGAAGAATCTAAAGGGCTCCATTGACGAGGATGATTATCCATCTGATGAAGATGAAGGCCCTCCAAAAGACGAAGCATTTGAAGAAGCTCCGGTAGAAACCGAGCCTGAACCTGAAGTAGAATCAGAGCCAGCGCCTGAACCAGAGCCAGAAGTTGTACCTGAAGATGAACCAACCGAAACTAAGGAAGAACCTAGTGAGGTTGAAGCAAAGCCAGACAAGGCTAAAGCCAAACCAAAAAAAGTTGAAGAGAAACCTGAAGAAAAGGAAGTGAGCGAAGAATGAGTCCTGAAGTTAAACCTGATTATCTCATCAGCCCAGAGGGCCTGAGAAATGATGGCCGAAGACCCGATGAAATGAGGCCTATTGAAATGAAGGTTGGAGTTCTCAAACAGGCAGACGGTTCTGCATCCATTAGGCAGGGGAAGACATACATCATTGCAGCTGTCTATGGACCCCGAGAATTACACCCAAGACACTTGACACAGAATGATAGAGCATACCTGAGAGTAGTCTATCGAATGGCTACGTTTTCTGTGCCCGATCGAAAGAGACCTGCACCATCTCGTCGTGAGAAGGAGATCTCAATGGTGATTGCTAACTCGCTTCGCCCAGTAATCTTCCTTGAAGAGTTTCCAAAGTCTGTTATTGATGTCTTTGTGACAGTTATCCAAGCCGACGGTGGAACCCGCTGTGCAGCTATCAATGCTGCATCTCTTGCACTTGCAGATGCAGGAATTCCAATGAGGAGTCTTGTTCCCTCAGTAGCAGTAGGAAAGGCGGATGGTCACCTCCTAGTAGACTTAGGAGATGAGGAGGACAAATACGGTCAAGGAGACATTCCAATGGCTACTATTCCTCATTCTGATGAGATTGTATTGCTACAGCAAGATGGCTCATTCACACGCGAAGAGATTATGGAAGCCGCTCAGATGGGCATCACTTCATGCAAATATCTTCACGAATTGCAGAAAGACGCCCTCAAATTAGCCTATGCTAGAAAGGAAGGCGAAAACGGTGGCGATGATGACGATGACTACGAGGATGACCTCGAGCATGACCTCGGTGAAGCCGAGATACCAGGAGATGATTAAGAATGGGAGATTGGAGTTCTGAGGTAATCAGTCACATCGATTACGACTATGTACGCGACTTGCTAAGCAGAGGCGAGAGATTAGATGGTCGAGCCTTTGACGAATACAGACCTATCGACATTGAAGTTGGTGTGGTACCAGCAAAGGCTGAAGGATCTGCACTTGTTCGTATTGGCAACACAAGTGTAGTAGCAGGAGTAAAGGTACTTGTTGGTCAACCTTGGCCAGATAATCCTGACAAGGGCTTTGTGATGGTAACTGCTGAGATGTCCCCGATGGCCTCCCCCCTCTTCGAGCTAGGCCCTCCCAAGGAGGGTGCAATTGAGCTTGCTAGAGTTGTTGACCGAGGAGTCAGGGAATCTGATACAGTTGATGTATCGAAGTTGTGTATACTAGAAGGAAAACATGTCTACACAATCTTTGCAGATGTCTACCCCCTTGAGTATGATGGGAACCTCCTCGATGCATCTTCAATGGCAGTCAATGCAGCTCTGGCAACAACCAAGTATCCGGAGTATAAAATGGAGGATGATAAATTGGTCAAGACAGAGAACATGATATCAATTCCTCTAGAAAACATGGCAATTGAAGTCACTCATTCCAAGATTGGTGATTCTCTAGTTGTGGATCCTATTCTCAAAGAAGAGATGGTTCAGAATTGTCGAATAACAATTGCAGTGGATGAGAACGATAAAATGACTGCCATGCAGAAGGGTGGCGGAATTGGACCACTAACTCTGGATGACCTTGATGCCGCAATGGGTGTTTCAATTGAACGAACACATGACATTATGGCATTGATCAAGGAAGCGGTTAAGAGCCTAAAATAGATTCGAGATCGATTGTGGGGGATTCCCCCACTCATCTCGATGAGGACACAGTGTGACAATTCAACACACTCAACACAATGCTAATAAGCGAAGTCGATGGGCGACTGGTAGAATCCGAAAGCGCCCAGAGGCATTTGCAGATTCGGAGTAACATAATAACTTGGAGGCCATCAATTGGCAAGAACAAAGAAAGTGGGAAGTACAGGACGGTTCGGTGCGCGATATGGTGCAAAACTACGTCGCAGAGTACTCGATATTGAGAAGAAGAGGGCCGAACCACATCGTTGTCCATCCTGTGCTACAAGAGCGCTTAAGAGAAAAGCTGCTGGACTCTGGACTTGCAATAAATGTGGACTTCTTTTCGCTGGTGGAGCATACGTTCCTTACACTGATGCAGGAAAGGCTGCTAAGCGTGCAATTGCTCAGCGTGTTGCTGGTGACTTTCTTGCACTTAGAGATGACGACGACAGCCTCGAAGAATTAGAATTCCTCCCGAATATCGAGGAGCCAACAATAGAGGCTGAAGACGTAGAACCCGTTGAGGATTCTACAATCGATGTCGAGGAGTAATCAGGGCGAATTCTTTTGCCCTCAATTTTAATAACCACCTCCAGAAGAACTTCTAACAGAGTGCGTGCCTTCGCACGTGATTTATCCACTGTACTTCCAGGCAGTCTTCGTTTTAATCGAGGTGGGATGAGCCTGAAAGAGCTTGTTTCCAGAATTTCTCAAGAAGACGCTGAAGTTGCATTTGTGATAACCACCTTCAGAGGAAATCCTGGCTTCATTCAGATTGTATCTTCAGATGGGTCGATTCACTACGAGATACGAACTGAGAGTGCAGTTCTTCGACGAGAAGTACTTGCTGGTATCAAGTTGAGGATTAGCGAGCTAATAACGATTGCAATCATGAATGAATCTAGTGAAGAAACAATTCACTTCTCACAGTATCTTGCATCTCTGCTAGCAATTCCACTCACACGCATCGAAAAAATCGAAGATATTCCCAAAGGAAGAGCAAATCAAGCATTTATCATGCTGAAAGAATCCGGGCGAAAGATTCTTTGGACTTGGCATCATGCATCAGACCAGAAGGAGATTGGCCCTCGGATACGAATAACGGAATTAGGATCGAAGTCAAATGACCGGTGACAGAATAGTAACTGCCCAAGCTACACTGACTATCGACCTAGAAGACTCCACACTTGCGGAAATTCTTTATTCCGCCATCAAACCAGAAACCGAATCTGTTCCCTCTGACCGTGCTACTGCAAGTCTTTCTAAGAAGGACGGTCGGCTCACGATTTCTATCAATGCCAGTGATTTGACTGCACTTAGAGCCGCTATGAATTCCTATCTTGCTTGGGTTTCAGGAAGTATAAGATCCGTTGAATCGGTCACAGGCCAAAAACCTTAAGTCAACACCTTCTGGCGCTCACTGGATTTGACCGTTTTTAGTGACGGTGATAGAAACTATGGCGCAACAATTACCCCCTGCATTAGAGGACAAGGTTAGAAAATACGAGGCGCAACTACGCACGTATGAAGCATTCAAGACACAGAACCTAATGACGCAACAAGAGCTTAGCGAAGTATCTATGACTCTAGGTGAGCTCAAAAAGTATCCAGAAGATGGTGTAGCGTACAAGGCTGTGGGTTCAGTCATGTTTCTTGTCGATAAAACCAAACTCCTATCTGACCTAGAAGAGCGTGAGGAGGATCTGAAGAGGTTCTCAGAAACCACCGGCCGAAAGGTCAAGGAGCTTGAAACAAAACTCACCGAGCTGAAGGACGAGCTCTCAGGAGAGCTTGGAAAGCACTCCTTGAAAATTCAGTGAGAAAGATGACTCCTGTAGTTGAGATTGGTCTTCCCGAACTCGACGAAGAGCAGGTTAGCCTACTTGCTGAGGAATGCGAGCAAGAGATTACCAAACACGTCTTGAACATAATTTCCGCTAAGAGCATTGAAAACCTATCAGTCGTCTGTATAATTGAAATAAGTGACCAATTAGATGCATCCCTCGAGATCGATATTGCTCAGCAATATGACACTGGTCATAATCTGGATAATTTGATTGAGGAGGCAACACAACATGGCTATGATTGGCTCGAAGAAAGACTCAGGGGGTTGGCTACCAACTACACAAAACCAGGGCATTCCTAGATAATCATCAAGTATTTGGTTTAGATTAAAGTGTGAGAATTGTATGTCCTTTTATTCCTTCTAGAGTACTACCTTCTGACGCTCATGTTGGTCCACAAAGCCTACCGGTATGAACTTGACCCTAACAATCTCCAAAGAACTTCCCTTCATCAACATGCAGGAGTCGCACGATTCGCATACAACTGGGGACTCGAACAACGGATCACTCTCTTCAAGGAACATCAGGGAGATGACCGGTTCACTGATGCTATGAAACAACACAAGTTGCTCAACACCCTCAAGAAGACCCAGTTCCCTTGGATGTATGAGTGTTCCAAGTGCGCCCCGCAAGAAGCTCTGAGAGACCTTGGTCGAGCATTCAAGAACTTCTATCGGGGATTGAAGGCGGAAAAGAGGGTTGGTTTTCCCCAGTTCAAGAGAAAGGGGGTAAAAGATAGCTTCAGACTGACGGGAACCATTCGATTCGAGGGACGGATGCTCCAGCTCCCACAAATCGGGAAGGTGCGAATCAAGGAGAGGAGGAAGAGCTACTACAAGGGACGGATTCTCTCAGCCACACTGAGGAGACGAGCCAACAGGTGGTTCGCATCGGTCACTGTGGAAGAGGAGGTTCCTGATTCAGCACCCATCAGAGAAAACGCAGTAGGAGTGGATCTTGGAATTAAGACTTTGGCGACCCTTTCCGATGGCACGATTATTGCTAACCCCCGAGCCCTGGAAAGACGACTCAATAAGTTGAGAAGATTATCAAGGAGCCTGTCGCGAAAGAAGAAGGGGAGTAGGAACCATGAGAAGGCCAAGCTTCGACTAGCTACAATGTATCTGAAGACCTTCAACCTCAGACAGGACACTCTGCATAAGGTGACGACCTATCTTGCCAAGAGCCACAGTAAGATAGTAATCGAGGACCTAGGAGTGTCCGGGATGATGAAGAACAGGAAACTTGCACGAGCCATCGCAGATGTGGGTTGGTACGAGTTCAGGAGACAACTCGAGTACAAGTGTAGATGGTACGGCTCACAGCTCATAGTTGCCCCAAGAACTTTTCCTTCATCAAAGAGATGTTCGAGCTGTGGACACAAGAAGAGGGAACTATCCCTCTCAGAGAGGGAGTATCATTGTGACGCGTGTGGGTTGAGAATCGACAGGGACCTTAATGCTGCACTGAATCTAGTCACCGTCAGTTTGCCGGAGACTCTAACTGCCTGTAGAGAGGATGTAAGACTTCTCGAAAATCCCTTGGGATATATTGAAAAGCAGACCTCTGTGAAGCAGGAACCGAACATCAATCAAAGACTGTAATGTCCTGGATTGTCTAGGTTTCGGGGAACGGTTGAAGCAAGATTGAATCTACCAGACTTACTCAAAGGTTATGATGAAATCTTAGTGCTAGGTCACCATAATGCAGATCCTGATGCAGCTTGCTCTATGATTGCGTTTTCTTCTCTATTCCGATCAATCAATTCGAATGGTAAGGTTACCTTAGCATGTGATGACGTAAGTAGGTTGACAAAACAAGTACTTACACAATTGGCTCCTGGGGTTGAAATCCTTGAAGATGTTAGCCGCGAATTCGAATTTGTTATTGTACTATATACAAACAGTGCTCTACAACTTGGAACGAAATTCAATAAACATGTCAAAGATTCATCTAAGGTTCTAGTAATTGACCACCATGAAGAGAATCCAGATATTTCTGAACTTGCCGATCATTCAATTATCATGAGTGACCGTTCCTCAACATGCGAGGTTCTGGTTGGTCTACACCAAAAATATGACATTCCTATTTCTTCATCATCTGCGAATTTGCTACTGACAGGTATCCTGTTTGATACACGTAGGTTCTTCTACGCTGATAAGAAAACACTACAGACGGGAATACATCTTATCGAAGCAGGAGCAGATTACAATGCATGTATCAGGTCTCTTATCATCAGACCTAAAAGATCTGAGAGAATTGCACGACTCAAAGCTGCAGGAAGACTGGAGGTCCACAATGTTGATGAGTGGGTCGTAGTCACCGCAAAGATTGGTGCATACGAAGCAAGTGCCTGTAGAGGGTTGATAGACCTTGGTGCTGATGTAGCAATCGT
>DAOWDY010000044.1 GCA_030638785.1 Candidatus Thorarchaeota archaeon | reverse complement strand
CTTAGGCTTCTGAAGGATTGGAAAGTTGACCTAGAAACCCTAACACAGAAGGCACTTGATGTCCATCTGTATGCATTAAGCAAATTTGTAGATGAAATCATTGAAACAGGCGTCCAACAAAAGGCCAATGCCCATTATCTGGATGCTCTTTCCTTGCTCAGGAGGATGGAGCCTACTGAGAAGATCACTGGTTATCTTGAACAGTTGAGAAGAGTTGTAGAGTAGGTCAGAACATGAAAGAACTGAAGGTATCCAACTTCAGCCTAAAGGACACTATTGAGTGTGGGCAAACGTTCTGCTGGGTTCCTGAGGGAGACGGATATGTCAATGCAGATATTGGTCAAGCAGTCTATGTTGAACAGGAAGATGACATTCTGAGATGGGAGGCATCAGAAGGAAGAGTAGACCTCACAGAACTCTTCAGGTTGGATGATCCACTTCTTGAAATTCAGAAGAAGATAGCAAAAGACAAGTTCATGAAAGAGAGTATCAACTTTGCACCAAGTCTCAGAATCATCCATGATCCGGTCTATCCATGCCTTGTTTCATTTCTCTGCGCGACTTGGAAAGGTATTCCAGCCATCAAGACAATGGTCCAGCGAATCAGAAAGAGTTGTGGTTCTGAGTTCGAACTGCGAGGCAAGTCCTATTTCGGTATGCCTACACCCCAACAGCTCTGTGATATAGACGAGAATGTTCTCAACTCATTGGGATTAGCATGGAGAGCGGATTTTATCAAACGCTCTACCGACTCTATTCTGAACGGAGAGATTGACCTCGAAGGGTTGAAGACTCTCTCTTATCAGTCGGCACACTCGAAGCTTAAGACTCTTCACGGGGTTGGAAACAAGGTTGCAGACTGTGTCTGTCTATTCTCTGTAGGACATCTTGAGGCATTCCCTATTGATGTCTGGATTGAGCGTGTCATTCAGCAGCGATATGGAATCTTTACAGAAGCAGGGAAATCCTATCAGAAGAAATCAGAGGCTGCAAGGACCTACTTTGGTAAATATGCGGGATATGCACAGGAGTATCTCTACTATTATTCTAGATCAGATAGAGTATAACTACTGGTCTAGAAAGATTGACGTTTTGTCATTTTTTGGGCGTACCACGAGTGGCTCTGCACGTTCTTCGATATCTCCCATGCACGTGTTTGATAGAAACTGAGTGGATGGACGATGTACTCGCACAGAGGATCTATGGCAGTACCAAGATAAACTGGACAAAGACTGTTTCCTTGCATCTTTCTACATGAAGGAGGAGTATAACCTTCTCCCCCAGACTTACTAGCAATATGTCGGACCTGATACTCAGCAAGTCCCCTAACAAAGTCTGGAGCTGCTTTGAATATTCCAAACACCTCATCTTGTGTCATGCCTATCTTCAACAAGAATGATGCCAAGGTGAATCGTGCCTCATGTGAGAGGTTCTTCCCTTGTAAAGCGGATTCATGCATCGCAGAGATACATGGTGGAAATGCATTCACAGTCTTCATGGTGAACTTGATTGGCTCAGTCTTCTTCAGCTTGGTGCGAAGCTCCGACTCTATTTGCTGAACTGCATGAGTCAAGTTCTTGGGTAGAGGGGGAACCTGAATACTGCTCTGCAGTATGAGAACCTTGAATTTCTCTGCAATGAGTCTGTAGAACTCGGACTTTCTGATTGGAACTAGACCACTCTCAACATATCGATTCACCAGCTTCCACTCATCCGAATGAAACCGGGGGGCAACTTCGAGGAAGTTCTCAAACGGCATGAGTGCATCGAAGCTCTGTAGGTAATGGGGAAGGGAAGCCTTGTACCCCTTCTGACCTATGAAATCAATATCCCATTGGAATGCCCTATGAATGAGATCGATGACAAATTCATCTCGTTCCTTACTAAGATTCTTGTTTACAGCCTTGGATTCTGCTTCAGCTTGGTATTGCTTCAGTCGGTTGTCCCCAATCTTTTCTACAATCAAACGTGCAGTCTGGTAGATTAGAAAGTCGTAGTCACGATTTGAGTTAACTGTAGCAATCTCTTTCTGTTCTAGAGCAGCAAAGACTCGATTCTCAGCTTCGCGTACAACGTAGTTATCATCTGCATCCTCTACGATGGTGATTAGGTCTCCAATATCACGTGCTAGACGTTGAGTGTTCTGCCTTGACTCGCTGGAGAAGGGATATCTGAGGAGCTGAAGTCTTGTTGACATGGTTCTTGCACCTTAGTGTAGTGCATATTGCCCCTAATTATCTAACGAATGTGGGACGATAGTCATCAATATCTCGGTCGTAAAAACGTTTGCCGCATGATGCGCACTCGAAGGCCTGTACACCTCTGGAGATAAGATATCTGTCGAAAATCCTGTGAATGCGATTACTTGAACAGTGGGGGCATAATAATTCAGCATCTTCGAACGCCCATGGAGAACTCTTACGATTTGGCGTCATTTCGTTTCATCCTGTTATTATACATGAATCCTTTTTATCCCTACTACTACTGCACGGATTTCATTGATGACTATTGACGATATTGATGAAGCTCCAGCGCTCGAAAGAATATCCTCAATCTCACCCAAGGAGTGTTTACATTTGTGAGAAGCTCTTTTCTTTGCAATGTACTTAACCCTTTCAGAGTCGTGATAGCTATGTTCTCCTGAATGGTCCATCTTTACTTGCGTCCTAGCAGGAGGTCAGAACGTATCAGGAGCGGCATTAACTCGCCCAAACTCTGACGCAAAATCTCTGGATCGCTATACAATTTTCTCAGAGTTCCTTTTTTATCATTCATTGACAGACTCTTCTCAATAACAAATTGATAGACTGCGTTTGGTCGCTCAATCCAACGGCAGAGTTCATTGAGCTCAGAACTAAGAAATAGTACAACAGGAGTCTTTCGTTTTCCGTTCACACGGAACTGCTGGTGAAAACGCGCATGTTTGTCACTATCCAGAATCCTCACCTCTACATTGGCAGAATAAGAGGCCATTTTAACAAGAACTGGAAGATTGCCTGCAGTGTCATTACAGCGGTCGGTGCCAATCACTAAGATATTGATCGTGTTCTGAATGTTGCGAAGGGCTCCTTCATCTATATCATTCATAGGAAAGTCAGTTAATCTTGCCTTCATGAGTTCAACATTCTCTCTGGCGCTCTCTATAAATTTCTCATAGGTAATTGCATCATTCCACTCAGCAATCTCAGTCATACTTACCACTTCTAATAGTAAAAGGATATCACCGGAGTTGACCGGTAAAACATCACTATAACATTCTTAGATTTCAATAAAAGGCTTATCTGCTGAGATACACAATATATAACCAAAAAAGGGATTGTGCACATATGTCAAGCTTCAGAAAGAAGGCTCTACTTGATGACCTGCATGCAGTAGGGAATATGGAGCAGGCAAGAATATCAGCGGGATACCTCAAGACCTCCGAACTCTCCTTCATCGGTATCAAACTACCAATAATTGCTAAGATCGTTAAGAAACATATGAGGAGTCTATCATTTGATGAATTGAAGGATCTGATGATTGACCTTTGGAATGAGCTCTATTATGAAGCCAGGAGAGCATCGATTGACATCATGAAGGAATTTGTAAAGAAGGCGGATGTTGAAATAGCTTTCAAGATTATTGATTCGTGGATAGACGATATTGATACGTGGGCCCTAATGGATCCGCTTGGTTCAAATTGCTTAGGGGAACTCCTCATGAGAAATCCAGAACTCGAAAAGATATTCATCTCTTGGTCAACCGATGATAACTTTTGGCGAAGACGAGCAACCATACTTCCCTATCTTTATCTATCTTTGAAGAGAAATTATCGTCCCGAATTCAACTCAAGAGTCTTGAAAGCAGTTAAGCCACATATTTCTGACAAAGAGTTCTTTGTTGGTAAGGCCGCAGGTTGGGTGCTGAGAGAGCTTAGTAAGAGAGACCCTGATGTAGTTAGAGAGTTTTTCGAGAACAATCGAAGCAAGATGACTTCTCTCGTGATACGAGAAGGTAGTATGAAATTGAAGGGTTGATTACTTTTCTGGGAACTCTTTTATCCAAGCTAAGGCAATGAGAGCATATGCTTCGAGAGAAGACATCATATTGTGGAATTGATTGTTCCAAATGTGCCGCATATCTAGCGAAGCTTACTAATGATGATCTAATAAGACGAAAGACCGCAAAGGCTTGGACTTCACCCGAAATCACTGTGATACCGAGCGATATCAACTGTGACGGGTGTAAGACATCTGGAGGCTATCACTTCAAGCAATGTGCTGAATGCACTGTCAGAGCCTGCGGGAACAGTCGAGGAGTTGAAACCTGTGCTCATTGTACAGATTATCCCTGCGAGAAGATTCAAGGCAAACTCGACATCCTTAGTGAATATGCACGAAGTACATTGGAATCAATTCGCGCATCACTGAAGTAGAATAGTTTCGGCACACTGTTACGTTTATTATTGTAAGTATGGCACATTTGTGTGGGCAGGCATATGAAAAGAGCAGGCGTAGCTGACTTAAAGCTACATCCAGGAAAAGCACCACACTGGCTAGTGAAACGAATGATGCCAATGGCCAGTGTTCTCTGTGAGTTCATAGTAGATGAATTTGGAACTCAGGAGTTACTCAAACGCCTTGCAGATCCAGTCTGGTTCCAAGCGTTATCCAATGTACTGGGATACGACTGGGATTCCAGTGGTAGTACTACTGTGACCTGTGGTGTATTGAGGTCAGTGCTTACATTTGACCAGCACAACATGGTTGCTGCAGGAGGAAAAGGACTTGCATCAATGAAGACTCCTGAGCAACTGAGAGCGCTTGAAGATTATGGACTGGATGGGTCAGCACTAGCTGAATTGAGTAGAAATGTTGCGAAGGTCGATAATGCTGCAATTCAAGATGGATACAACCTCTACCAGCATGTCTTCTTTGTAGATACTGATGAGAATTGGACAGTGGTCCAACAGGGAATGGACCACAAGACAGCTGATGCTCGAAGGTATCACTGGTTGTCAGAAGAGGTTGATAGTTTCATCAAAGAACCACATTCAGGAATGATATCTGGAGAGATCAGAGAGGCAGCTCTGGATATGACTTCTAATGAATCCGAGGACTGCAGAAAGACCTCTGTTGATATAGTAAAAGAAGAGCCACTGAAAGTAAAAAGACTGTTTGAGGATGTCAAGTCCTATGGCAAGACTACCCTCATACCATGGCTTGAGGGGAATGGTCAACAGGATGTTATGCCCAGTTACAAGGTTGTCCCGACACGCATGGACTGGAATGCTGTGCGAAGAGCCTATGAAACCCAACCATCAGATTATGAGGAATTATTATTCATGGATGGAATAGGTCCTGCTGCAGTAAGAGGTCTCTCGTTGATATCAGAGATGATCTATGGAAGTGCCCCATCCTGGTCAGACCCAGTTCGGATGACCTTTGCATTTGGCGGAAAGGATGGAGTTCCTTTTCCTGTACCGCGTAAGGCATACGATGAAGCAATCCAGTTTATGGAAAAGGCAATTGAGGAGGCGAAACTGGGACGCAAGGACAAGGTAGTTGGCCTTAGAAGATTGAAGAAATTCGCTCCTCCAGTATTGCATTCTCAGATCGGTTCGTGATTCAGATCCATTCAATATTCTCAAGAAGTGGTTTCAATGGAGAGGGTACATTTTTCCTGCCCTTTGCCTTTGATGTTGCCTTTAGTTTCACTTCTGAGTCAAGACCAAGTTTTACTAGATTTGGTAAGAGGAAGAGGTACGAAATGTCAACTGTGTCAAATGTATTGTTTGTAAGTGTTAGGTTGCGCAGTTTCTTATTCTTCTTCAGTGATACGATTCTAATATTCTCCAGTTTATTGTCAAAGAGATGTAATGTCTTCAATTCTGTACAGTGCTCTAGTGGTGTTAGATCAATTTCTGTGAGTTTGTTAAATGAAAGACCCAGATGTTGCAGATTTGTACATGCCTCTAGTGGAGAAAGATCAATCTGATCAAGTTCGTTACCATCAAGGGAGAGTTCTACTAGTGCCGGACAATTTTGAAGAGGTGTCAAATCGATTTGTTGTAGTTTGTTACCAGAAAGAATGAGAACTTCAAGATTGGAAAAATGTTTGAGGGGGTCTAAGTCGGTTTTCCCAATCCGCTTATCGCTCAGGTTGATTGTTGTGGTTTCAGTATCAAAATTCTCTGGTATTTTCCCACCTTTCTTGGTTTCACTCCAAATTGTGATATCGGTCATCAATCATTCATCCGTAAGGAGGTAGATAATCTCCACTTAAGAAGATGATTGCATCAGGATTTCGGACGTTCTCTAAGCATTCGCTCTTCGACTCTGGAAATTTCTTTTCCTGTGACATCATCTCTACCAACGGCTCTTAGCCTAACTAATGCATGAGGATAGGGATCTAGTAATTCCTCTTCAACCCCATCTCGAATAGAGGGGTGAATATCTGCAAGTTTCTTGTAGATGGTCTGTTTCTCCTCCTCAGTGGTGAATCTAGGGTCCACAACTACAGCAACATGAAAGGAAACACCTGCGTTCCATAGTCGTTCAACTGCGATGAATGGTAGTTCCATGAACTCTGTACTACATCCTGTCTTCTCTTCAAACGGTTCAGGTTGGCCACCTCGTATAGACAGTCGTACATGCCCAACAGTATCTGAATCTCTTGCTCGAGACGCATATTGTGCTAGACGTTCAGCCAATCCATCTTCTTGTGAGAGGACAACTCCATTTGTTTCTATAACGAACAGGTCGAAATCATTCCTATCACGGTGAACAAGATCCAACACTCCACAGATATGATCTGGACAGAGGGTTGGTTCAGCACCACTTATTCTTGCACGCCGTAGTCCCTGAACCTTCATGATATCCTTAAGCTTGGAGTAGACCTGTGATGGGGAATAGAACTCACCATATTTCTCGGGCCAATCTCGACTCCAATCAACCCAACAAAAGGTACAGCGATAATTGCATCCAACTGAGTATGCAGTAGCGATTCCACCATAGACGCCCACTGCATAGAACCTTGTGTATTTTCTCAGAGGGACTCCATTCTCATTCTTACAGACGTCTTTACGAGTTTCCTCAGTAAGAGTTACAGGGTCCACTGGGAAGGGTGGAAGTAAGTTTCCATCTTCATCTCGTTCTGCATATCTAACGGGTTTGTCTGTATCTGGCATAATTGGTGGTTGCTCTACGTGAAAGGGCATCAAGTTTGTGGTGTTCTTCGCCTCAGGACAAGCGCCCAATATCCGCCAGCAAGTGCAACTGGAACTATTAAGACTACTATTGTGCTGAGGGTCAGTATGCCGCTCATAATCTCTTGGTCTGATTGTGTATTTTCTTGTAGTAACACGTAGTTTGCAACCAAGTTCTGGTGTGGCCAAATCTGGTTAGTGGGCATTCCAGAAGTAAAGGCTACTATAATATCGTGTTCTGGTATGACGAAGATATATTGACCATACAAACCTCGGGCACTATACATACCCAATTCAGGAGTGGTCCACCACTGATATCCATATCCACCCCATTCATCAAATGTAGTAATAGAGGATGCTGATGTTTCGACCCAATCTTCTGAGATTATCTGCTCGCCATCCCATGTTCCGTTGTTGAGATAGAGGTACCCGAACTTCGCCATATTGCGGGTATTCATCCGAAGGTCAAAGCCGCCTTTGTACCAACCTGCCATATCCCGAGACCAGTATGCGGGTGATATCCCTAAAGGTTCAAAGAGATTCGCTTCAGCAAATTCGAGTGTTGTCATTCCAGTAGCAACTTGGACAATTGCTGATAGAAGATGAGAAGCTCCAGTATTGTAATGCCAGAGTTCACCAGGTTCTGCTACCATATCCGAATTGAGCATGAATTCAACACCATCTCCTGTATTGATATGATAGATGCCATTTTCAGGAGAAGAATATGGTGCGCTGTTTTCATCCCAAAACATCCCTGAACGCATTGTTAGTAAATGTTCAATTGTGATTCGCTCTCGTCGTGCATCAACATTAGTTATCTCATAGTCAGGGAAGAATGAAAGCATGGGAACGCTCACGTTGTCTATGTATCCCTGATCTATTGCAATTCCTACCAATGCCGATGTAAAGCTCTTAGTGACTGAATAAAGGAGATGTGTGGAATCCTGGTCATAAACTACTCCAGGGTATTCTTCGAGGACTTTGTATCCATTTCTGATAACTACAACTGAATGGATTGCCAGACTATTGTCTTCGATATAATCAATCATCCCTTGAAGTCGTGAGGGATCCATTCCTTGTTCTTCAGGTGTCGAATTCAGCCATCCATCAGTTGGCCAGTAATCACGTTCAGTTGCGGGAATATTGATTCGTTCCATTGCAAAAGTTCTGTTGTCTATTGATTGTGGGAGGGCAGACAATAGAAACAGCATCATGAGAATTGTCAGGATCTTAAACTTTGAATTCATGGTATCACCACAGAGCAATGAGGAAAGTAAGGAAGTAACTCCCAAGAATGTAGAGAGCGAATAAAACAGCGGATTTTCTATTATCGGGGTACAATCCTCTCCACATCTTGTATCCTAGAAGGGGGAAAATTACTGCAAATAGTAGAACATAGGGTGCCAATGCTGAAACAATGATAGGCACTGCTTCAGGATCAACGTTCGCGAGTGACAGGTCTAATAGTCCGTATTGAATTGTACCACCCATATAGCCCAAAGTAAGGACTTGTGCGAAGCAACGAAGAAGTGCAGTTGATGCTACAAACATCCCTGTAGTAAAGAGATAGAGAGAGGGGAGGAAACTCCTTCGAATAGGTCCGTACAGGAGAGGGAGAAGAAAGACCAAGCCCATAAAGAAGTTGAATACTATTACTTCATTCAACATATTATTGAAGAAGTCAGGGTTATTCCAGAGAACTCCTGTGAAGTAAATCCATTCCCAGGTATCATGATACGTATCGACTTCTGATAGGGGCAGTGGAAGGTATCCATACCAAGGAAGAGAACCTGTCCAACCTGCATTGAAGGGATCAAGAAATGCGATACCGGAAATGGTTCTAGACAAGTCAGTAGATCCCTGAGAAACTGCCTCAGTGACATCAGCCATCACAGTATAGAAGACACCCGTCATGTTACCTATTACAAAAAGGATGATTCCAAGATAGACAAAAACCAGAATGGTAAGCACACTGCGTTTGGAAATACTATTCGGTTCTGTCGGTGATGGTTCTTCAGATGTCTGATTGACCTCGATTTTCAGTGTTGGAGGAGTTACAATCTTCTCAATGAACCAGTTAAGCCGTGAAGATTCTGTTCTACCACGAAGAAGTGTAAGAGTAAGAATAAACACAATAGAAACAATGGGGATAGCAAGAACCAATGTTGTTGTTATGTCAAGAGGGATTTCAAACAAATACACTAATTATCCACCTAACACCGGATAGAATGTCGTCTTCGTATTCTTCGCAGATGTATATCATTCTTAGTACTAGAGCAAGTTACGTTTAGGACCATATCTCAGGATGATTGAGCACTTTCCCAATCTCAGGCAGTCGTTTTTTGCATAAATAACCAAAGAGAAGCTTTAATCCAGCTCCTGTGGGAATATAGCAAAGGTGTTCACCATGGATTCTATTGATAGAGGTGTTATCCTCGATCTGCAACGGAACTGTAGGATTACCCTCAGGGAACTTGCAGAACGACAAGGTGTGACATCGAATGCCATAAGGAAACGGATTGCTTCTCTGGAGCAGAAAGGGGTCATCAGAGAGTATGTTGTTGAGCTCAGTCGAGCAATGGTAAACTCAGAGCTCATGTTTGCCTTGGTATATACTGACAAAACTGTGGATGATGATGTATTTGCAGAAAGAGTCTTTGCGCATCCGTTTGTAGTGCGTGTGCATTATGATTCGTATGGAACTTGTGTGGTTCTTGCTGAATATTCCGGAACCGAACAGATGAACGAACTGAGTACCTATCTTCGGCGGCTTGACAGTGTCGAAGAT
>DAOWDY010000136.1 GCA_030638785.1 Candidatus Thorarchaeota archaeon | reverse complement strand
TTGTTTTCAATGATGCGAAGCACTATAGTCCTCGCAAAAGACGAGATGCTCAAGCCAATATCATAACTATTGGTAGCTTCTCGAAGGATTTCGGTATTAGTGGATGGAGAGTTGGATATGCAATAGGCCCTCCTGAATTCATGAACGAGTTTCTCAAGGTTCAAGATACAATCTCGATTTGTGCTCCGACGGCTGGTCAAATATTAGTACTTGAGGCGCTCAAATCCGATCAGACTTGGGTTGAGGAAGAGATGCACAGGTTGAGTCTCCTTCGTGAATTTGCGTATCTAAGAATACGAGAGATAGACGCGCTGGATGTGGTTGAAACAAAAGGAACATTCTACATCTTTCCAAGAGTCAAAGGTTGTACCAATTCAAACGATTTGGTATTGGATATTCTTCAATCCACAGAAACACGGGTTCTTCCCGGAAGTGTCTTTGGTGATGCAGGAGAAGGCCACCTTCGATTATCGATAGGACCGCTCACTCCAGATGCTGTAGATAAAGCATTTAATCGCTTATCAGATTTCTTTGCGAATTATAAATCCGAATAAGTTTCCCATTCCCACTCGGTCACGACTTCGCTCAAATAATCATTCCACTCTTTTCGTTTAATGTTGATGAACCTCTCAATGATGTCTGATCCTAACGCATCAATGATGACTTTATCCTCTTGTAGAGCATCTAATGCCTCCCCGAGGTTCGCAGGAAGTGCAGTGATGTCGAAGTCTTTTCGTTGTTCTTCAGTTAGATGGAAGATATCCTCACTTCGGGGTTCTGGAGGAACTAGCTTCCTGTTGATTCCATCCATCCCTGCAGCAAGCAATGCTGCAAATAGGAGATACGGATTGGCCATTGGATCCGGTGATCTAAATTCAATTGCAGCCATTCTTCCGATCTCAAAGAGTGGGATCCGAATAAGTGCTGTCCGGTTCATCATGCCCCAAGAGATATACACAGGCGCTTCATGATGTGGAACAAGTCGCTTGTATGAGTTTACAGTGGGATTGGCAATCGCAGTTATTGCCCGTGCATGTTCCAAGAGACCTGCGATGAAGTTCTTAGCGGTTTCTGACAATCCCTGAGTTTCATCATCCCCAAACAGGTTGATATCTCCCTTCCAGAGTTGCAAATGACAATGAAGACCATTACCAGATTCACCCTCGAATGGCTTTGGCATGAAGTTCACATCAATTCCAGCATCCTGAGCAATTGCTCTCGCTAAATTCTTGAAGATGAGGAGATTATCTGCCATTCTTCTGATGTCGTCGAATGCAATTTCAATCTCCTGTTGGGACTCGCCAACTTCGTGATGAATTACTCTTGGTTGCATTCCGACTTCTTGAATACTACTAGCAATTTCTAGAAGAATATCGACTCCAGGGCTTGCTGGGTATGAATCTGCATACTCTCCTTCATCGAATTTCTCTCCTTCGGGTGTGACAAAATGAAATTCTGGCTCAACTTTTGCCTTCAGCAACATGTCTTTTGTAAGGAGATTTCTACACACTTGATGAAGAACACCTCTAGTGTCTGTTGGGTAAAATGAATCGGAATCGTTACTTCCCTTTTCCTGAACAAAGCACATTGCAGCCGCTGTTCGCTGCATCATATATGGTAATTCGATTAGCGTTGATGGATCTGGCCGCATTCGCAGGTCCGATGATTCAACTCTTGAGAGTCCTAGTATTGAGCTCCCATCAACACTGGTACCATCTTTTAGGACAGGGTCCTTGCGAAGTTCATCCAAGGTATCAACAGGATCACAAGGTACAATCATTGCTTTTGGTCTACCCAAGATGTCGACTATGCGTAATTCAACGTACTCAATCTTACCTGACATTTTATTGAGCCCCTACCGTGCAGGCACAGAAACCCCGACTAACCTCTATTAAAAACCTGCTCTGCTGGCCAATCTAACCCCAGAGTTCATCATACCATGCCTTTGCATTTTCTCCTAGCTCGATTCTAATTGAGCCAGTTGCTACACTAACTTCTTCACCCTCTTTGATCTCGAAGTTCATAGCAGCAATCCGGATACCCTTCTTCTCCAGATGTACATTGCTTATGTTGCGGGCATGAAGACGAGCAATACGATTTCCTCCATCCATAACTAGCATGAGATCCTCATATGTCACGATGCATTTCATTTTGAACTTTCTATTACCAAAGGATCCCATGTGGACTTCTACATTTTCAAACTCAGTCTTAACTTCTTCAGCTTTCATCATCGTCACACATATGAAATCTGCTCATGTTCCTTTTGAACTTCTTTGTTCTACGCAGCATCCAACAAGAAAACGCAACAAAGTCAGCGGTATTTGATTTCAGTGTAAAAGCTAGGAATCGGAGCATCTAAATGTCTAAAGAACTCTTGATGCTGTCATTTCATCAAAAACAGATATAGAAGGAATTCGCGTGGAGAACAACCAAAAAATCGTGTTAGTTGTTGGTGTATCTGCAATACTACTAGTGTCAATCATTCTAATGCCATATTTCTTGGGATTAAATTCAATCAATGATCCTGAAGAATATCAACTAGAAAGCATTGAGTATGTGAGGATTACAGTGTTGGTAGATAACAATCCTAATGGCTCACTCCAAAGTCCATGGGGCTTAAGTATGCTTGTTGAAACAGAAAACCTAACAATTCTTTTTGATTCTGGACCTAATCCAGCAGCCTTAGAAGAAAATGCTGAAGCACTGGGTGTAGACCTTTCAACCTGCGATTTGATAGTTGTTTCTCATGAGCATTTGGATCATGTTGATGGACTGACTCATATGACGGAAATTCATGATGATTTATCTCTCTACACTCCATATTATGGTACATCGCCTATGTATTGGATGGATGGATTTAACGTAATTGAAGTAGAGGATACAACAGAAATCTCGTCTGGTATAGCAATAATCGGAGAGAGTTGGGAACGGGCATTAGTTATCAACGTCAAGAATTTCGGACTTGTGATCTTAGTTGGATGTAGTCATCCCAGAGTTGAAAACATGGTATCCACTGCAATTGATGAGTTGAATGTAAATGAAACTTACATAGTGATTGGAGGGTTCCATCTAGCAAGCTCTACATATTCGCGAGTCCTTAGCACTGTTGAATCACTTTTCGAATTGGGCGTGCAAAACATCTACCCCATTCACTGCAGTGGTGATGCCATCAGAAGCTATCTTGAATCAGATTACCCCCCTAACTTTGGAAATGCAAGTGTCGGATTTCAAATTACTATAGATGGGACGTGAATATGCTCTATCCAAATTCCACCGCCATCTCGAAAGCCTAATACGCGGACCTCTGCCACCTACTGTATACTTAAACGCACGTCTAAATAAAATTCTCAAGTGTTGACCTCCTGTCGTCGTAGAACTTGTAGAAGTAGAATATCCCTGCAGCAATGACATATGCTACACGTTCGTCATCTGGGATATCTTGCTCTCTTAGAATGATGTGTGCGAACTCATGTAACAAAGTGAACCAACTGTAGGGTGTTCTGATTTCATAGTCCTTGGTTTCATACCCTTCCAAGTATCCAACATCAAGAGTCGG
>DAOWDY010000180.1 GCA_030638785.1 Candidatus Thorarchaeota archaeon | reverse complement strand
CTAGTTGTTCAGTCGAACAGGTGAATCATTGTGGGTACACATCACTCTACTCTCACTTTAGAAACTCATGGAAATTGCGATATGCAGGATATTACTGATGATGTGTCAAGCATCGTTAGAGAGAGCGGTTTCGGGACAGGAATATGTACCGTATTCTGTCCTGGGTCGACAGGATCAGTAACAACAATAGAATATGAAGGAGGTCTTCTCAAAGACTTCCCAGAGGCAATGGAGCGTTTTGCTCCACAAGACGCAGTGTACGAGCATCATCTCAGATGGGGCGATGGAAATGGACACTCACATATCAGAGCGTCCGTTCTTGGTCCTAGCATCACAATTCCATTTGTAGATGGGAAGTTAACTTTGGGTACCTGGCAGCAGGTAACCTTCATCGACTTCGATAACAAGTCTAGAACAAGAAGATTAGAAATTCTTCTAATTGGAGAATAACTACAGCGCTTCGTCTGTAAGTTTTAGATCCCATGCTAACTCTCGAAGGCTGGGAGATGTAGGTGTTGAGTTACGAATATTCATTGCAAGATAATGAATTCGGAGGGCACGACGCAGTCTTTGAAGCTTAAAGGGAGTGGTCCATCCCGCAGGGGAGTTCCTATAACCAAAGGTATCCATGAGATCTCTAATGGTATCGATTTCACGTTTGACCTGAGCCTTAACATCATCAATTTCTCGGTCAATTGTGAGTGTTCTGCGGTGATTCATCTTGTTCGTCCTCTCTAAACAAGGAGAGAACTGGTAACATAATGACGAGTATTACCGAAGTAATACTCAGTAGTCACTTAATCCTTCGACGTGAGGCGGGACGCCGCTTCATCTCAGTTCCACAGACTATACATTCTACGACATCAATGTTTGCGCTTGAATTGCCACATGCGGGACACTTCAAAATCCAACGAATATCGTGCTTCATATTACCGCGCGGATTGAGAATTTCAAGACCAATGAAATGTGCGGTGTTTAACACAGCCATATCTGTTGAAACCACGGTAACTTCTACGTTTGATCTAAATTTCTGGACTGCTAACGCAAGCAAATCGATATCCGGAGAGGAGAGGACTGCAATGTCCCCTGTTTCAGTTGCAGCACTACGCACTTCTTGAATCCATATCTCATCAACATCTTCAATGACAAGCCGATCTAGAGAGATTAGTGATTCAATTCGTTGTATACTTGGACGGTTCTTGATCTCATCAATTATAGTGCTAGTTGTTGCGAGCGGATATTCTGGATTCTTCTGAGTCCAATTTGTAAGCAATACACCAGCATCTACCAGAAACAGTTGGTCCAATTACTTCACCTGACGTGTTCGTGGTACTAGCCGTGTATTGAGTCTGTGGTAGTAGTTGTTAGAAAGACGAACGAATCGAGTAACACCCTCAGACTTCTTTACCCATACTATCTCACCTGGTTCAACTTCAAAATGAGTTTGACCGTCTATGACTGCAAGTCCAGGAGCTTCAATCTTGGTTAGTTCCATCTCAATTAGAGCATCGTCAGGGATTACCATAGATTTTAACTCGAATCTTGGAGGACAAACTGGTACGAAAATAAGACCGTGTACCCGAGGAGTAAGAATAGATCCGCCAGCTGCAAGCGCATAAGCTGATGAGCCAGTTGGAGTTGCAACCATTGCTCCATCAGCACGACCATAATCAACCTGAACTCCATCGACTCGAATATCGAATGTAAGAAGCCGACCGGGTACTCGCGATACAACATAGACCTCGTTCAGAGCGTCGTCGAATCGTTGCTTGGCTACACCTGATGCAAGATTGATGTTATCCTCAATGATGCAATTACCCTGAAGAATCTCCTTCAATGTGCTTACTGCATTGGCTATGCTACTCTCAGTCATGAAACCGACAGTACCTTTGTTTACACAGAAAAGTGGTGTTTCCCTATCTGGAAGTTGACCTAGGGTGTAGAGAATTGTGCCATCCCCTCCAATGGTGATGACAAAATCTACATCCATATCTGCGATATCAACTACCTCTGACTTATCATGAGTAGTTGAACAAGACCCCTTGTCACTGAGAACTCTGATGTTCCTACGTATGAGTTCATCGACAAGAAGGTTTGCTGTCTTCTCTATATTTTTGCGGCCAGGCTTGCAGACAAGTCCTACCGCCCGTTTTTCACTCAGAATCTGAGGGTTTGACTCAATCGACACGAGACACGCCCATATTCGGGCAGCAAGACGTTCCCTTTTACTGTTGTTGTTATATTCAAAGAAAGAAAAAGTATAATTGGAACCCCAAGATAAGGCATTTAGATTGGTGTGTATAACCAATATGGAACGGTGATATCATGAGTATCAAGAAAGTGGTTGTTAAGAGCCTTAAACCGGGTAGCTATTTCATTGTTGATGATGAACCATGCAGAGTAATCAGTATAGAAAAGTCAAAACCCGGAAAACACGGTTCTTCCAAGGCAAACATCACAGCAGTAGGTTTCTTCACAGGCAGAAAACGTAATGTTATCACGCCTGCAGACCGCATGGTCGATGTACCACTGATCGATAAGCGAAGTGCAACAATTATTGCAGACCTCGGCGAGAACCTCAGTCTAATGGATTCTGAAACATACAACACATATGAAGTTGAGAAGCCCACCGATCCAGAAATCGCTAACAAAATTCAGAACAACTCGGAAGTCGAGGTTTGGATTGTCATGGGTAAGACGGTCATTATTCGGGTCAAATAAGCGCCGTTCATTTCAATCTGCCTTCCTTCCCCCCATCATTTATCTCTAGGTTAGTATCCTCTCCATCCCAATATTGGGATGGTCTAGATGGGCACGATTGACAAACCAGACGATAATGATCGGACGATAATTGATATCCTTCGTAGGAATGCAAGAAGCTCTCTCAGAGACATTGCAAAGGTCGTGAAGATGAGTCCTTCATCGGTAAGAAATCGGATTGAGCGACTGGTAGAGCGAGGCCTCATCAAACGTTTCACTGTAGATCTGGATTATCGAAAGATGGGGTATGAAATTCAGGTCATTGTATTGATTACTTCTCGTCCAGGTTCTTCAGAGGAGATCTATAAAGCACTACAATCTTTCACCGAAATCTTCAAGGTCTACTGGACGTCAGGTCCAGCAAACTTCGTCTGTATAGTTCGTGTACAGAATATGAACGAGCTCTCACAATTCATGACGGGCCAGTTAGAGAAACTTAAAGGCGTGGAAAGAGTAGAAAGCATGTTCCTGATGCCTGAGCCAGAGATGGAAAAAGAATGATTACTCCTGATATCAAGAAGAAAATTGAGATTGACTTCGGACCAGAAAAAGACAAACATGTTCTCTCTGATATTCAGGGGCTTGTGGAAAGATTCTACGCGCAATATGGGAAAAACCCATCTGCTAGAATAATCCGATGTATTCTGCATCTTGCAGCAGGAAATGAGGAAGAGGTAACAAGGTTGATTGAAGCAGCAATCACTGACTGGCGAGATGTTATTCTCTGGGCGGAGCATGATGAAAAAGATAATCGTGTGTTCAACGGTATTGAGCTGTTTTCTTTTCCCGAGTAGTTTTACACTTTATGAGGGACTACGGGGATAATACAACGAGCTTCTATAAGGAGTAAACTGGAGCGATATGACACATTGAAGGTAATTTGAGGCCCATCTATGGAATCACTTGAAGCAACTGGTATTCACAATTATCTTAGAGAGAAGCGACTTAAGACTCTCAAGAATCTTATGACACTAAATGGACGGTACAATTTGTTTCTAAATGAGCTTCGAGAACAAAGGGGAGAAATTGCTGACCAACGTAAGAAGGGAGAGATTGGGCTCAAGAAATTCTGGGATATGCGTATGAATCTTGAGGACCGCATTCAAGACATTGAGAGAAAGAGAGACGAAGTTGTAAAACAGATAGTAGCCATCTTTCCCAAGACGCGATAAGGAGAGTTGGTGCAGAGGGCGAGATATCTTACTCCAATGGATCATTAATTACATTCTTACCTTTATTCGTCACCTAAGCCATATCGGATTTCCATGGACTGACTGATACATCACGCACGAACTCGTCGTCCTCAAGATATCCAGACAGTCTCTGATTCAGAAGAGCATCTCTCAGAATTCGCTCTATTGCTTCTCTAGGTAAATTCGTTTCTCTCTGCAGTTCTGCTATGGTGACCTTCTTCCTCATGGCGGCAATCTCCAGGACACTGTATTCCTCACTAACGCTTTTTGATCCTAGACCCAATAGAAACACTCCAACGACGAGCAGAAATAATCCGGTGAAGAGCAGAATCCACGAGAATGATGTGAACAAAACATCATCCTGCATGTGAGGATACGTGGTGGTCCAGCCAACAATCATCAACTCCGCAAAAGCCAGCATATTGTATGCGGTTATCACTACCCACTTGCCAATCTCGTCAGGGGACCTTCCTGGTGACATTCTCTTATACTCCCACTATACTAAGGGAAACCAATGCTTTTAGAGATTGGCAACATTTGTGCCACATGGACAGATATCATAAATCTGTATGATAGTAAAGAATGGTGCAGAGGGCGAGATTTGATAAAGAGATGAAACATTACTCGTTCACAGAGGGATTGATTGTTGGAGAGAGATAGACTGTGTCAAGTCATTAGAACTTTTGCTACCTTCTCGTTCTTTGTTATTCTAATTGGGGGATTGTTCATCACAAACATGTCGCCAGTTTGGATGTATTGGGTTCTCTATGCGTTTATTGGTGGTTTCATCGTTTGTACTCTACTTTGGATTCTACAATGCAGGTCAATTCCTAGATGGGAATCATGAGAATTCTAAAAACTAAATGGTGCAGAGGGCGAGATTTGAACTCGCGATTCGGACAAGAACTGGAAATCAATTCATGTACTCCTACGAGACAGGGATCTGAACCCTGCGCCTTTAACCAAGCTTGGCAACCTCTGCACGGTAAATGTCATTTCTTTGGATTACTATGATAAGGATTTCTATGAATTTACCACTTCAGTCTGAGAGTCTTTCTTATTCCAGAGATGTCGTCTTATAGGACTTGATTTGTTGCCTTAGCTGACCCCAGTCGCCAACATTGTCAATCACTACTTTTGTTCTAACAGCCTCATGAGTTGGTCCATCGAAGACTATCTTTCCATCCTGAATCACAGCAACTGAGTCTGACCAGTTCTCAATGAAGAAACTGTTGTGCGTGGTAAACAGAATTGTTACTCCATCCTGACGTAGTCTTTGAATAATCTCAATCATCTTAGTGACCATCTTAAAGTCAAGCCCTGTGAAGGGTTCATCTAGAACCAAAATACTTGGACGCATGGAGATGATACCTGCGAGAGCTACACGTTTTGCTTGACCATGGCTCATCTGATTAACGGGCCTATTGACAAAACTCGACATTCCAACCCGATCAAGGGCCCACTCTACTCGCTCCGTCACTTCTTCCTCAGAGAGACCAAGATTTCGAGGACCAAATGAAACATCATCCCAAACTGTTGGTGCAAATAGCTGGTCATCGGGATTCTGGAAAAGAAATCCTACATCCTGTCTGATCTCCCAGAGATTGTCCTTTGTCAGTTTCTTTTCAAAGACAGAGATTTCCCCAGAGTCTGGTTCTAAGAGACCCAACAGGAGCTTGAAGAGCGTAGTCTTCCCAGATCCATTGAGACCAACGATAGCTTTCTGTTCTCCGACATGAAGTTTCAGATTGATGTCCTCCATCTTGAAATCAGCATATCTGAAGAATACATGATTGATGTCGATAGCACATGTCAAATGAATAAGACCTCCATTGTAAATGGAAAGATGAACGGTGCACAAATGATTATGAGAAGGATTAGTAGCGGAAGCACTACATCAGCTCGTTTGAAACCAGCTCCTGAAACAAAGGTACCTTTCCCAAATCCCCTCAGGCTCATAGCTTCATAGGCTGTGACACTACGGTCAAAGGAACGACTAATGGTAGCTCCAACCAGGTAACCTGACGATTTGATTCTCTCGAACCTCTGCCCTTTATTGAAACCACGAAGCATCTGTGCTTCCTGCATACGAGACCTCTCCTCCATGAAGAGAGGAATATAACGAAACATGATCAGCATAGAACCAAGAATGGATACAGGTATTCTCAAAGAGCGTAATGCACCAATGAAATCACTCAGAGTCATATGAGAAAGGGTTGCCAAGAAAGTAAGGAGAATTGCAAACATCCTTGCCCCCAACAGGAAACCCAGATAGAGACCCTCAGAGTAGGCATTGAGGGAGCCCCAAGGCAGATTGATAGAAAATATCACAGTGCTTCCATAGAGGAACGGTTCGAAGATAATCCAGAAGAGAATTATAACTTCAAACTTGGCAGCCAGTGAAATCACTCGGCGCCATCCAGTACCAGCAATCCAGCCGCCAATGAGAATCATGAGAATAATTGTTAGAACAACGGATAGAACAGATTGAATTGAAATCAGTATCGCGATAGCAACTGCAGACAATATCATTCCAGTTGGAGAGAAGACAGTAGCTGTTCCTTTCCCTTCATCGAAAGGTAGCAGAAACTTGTCGGTATGTTGATGGCTATTTGATTTGCGAGTTGCTTTTCTAAATATCACAATACCTAGACCAAGTACTGCAAGAATCCCCACTAAACCTGTCAATGCATCAGTTATATGCCCCTCACTAAGAAACGTCCAGATACCTTCAAACCCCTGCTCAGGTTCAGCTACTCCTCCGAATTCAAAGAGTGCCCATTCGAACCCATCAGGATTTGCAGAAGCTAGACCTGAAACTATTAGGAAAGTAACAATGATGATGGAAGCAACTGATATTGGTGCAACATTGCGTAAGAATCGTCTATCATCCTGAAGTGGATCTGTATCTTCCTCAGGGTCTTCGAGCTGTTGACTGGATTCATCTTTCTCCTCTTGGTCGTTTCTAAGAAATGCAACAAGCTTTGGATTAGATT
>DAOWDY010000115.1 GCA_030638785.1 Candidatus Thorarchaeota archaeon | reverse complement strand
TGTTTAATCTAGTACTCTGCAGCGGACATATCGTTCTCGGAGTTGATTTCTTCGATTGCTGATTCAGCATCAGAAACCTCACCATACTTGCCAATATTCAGCCTAAGGCTGCCCTTGAACAAACCGGTGTAACCATTCTTGAGAAGATATGAACTTCCAGTAGTTAGATTGTCAATGGATTCATCCCATAGCGGAACTGTAATTGTACCAGTTGAATCGGCAACTACTGCATCAGCTACTCGGTGGGTGGCTCCGTCTCTTCTTGAGGAAACTTCACGAGCTTCACCTACTTCCATTACTTTAAAGGATACGGTCACGTTTTTCATTTGTGGCTTAAGTTCAGCCACTGTAGCCTCGATTGGCTCTCTTTCTTGATTACTCATTTTAATCACTCACTTATGCAATGTGCATAATTGATTACAGGCTGTCAAAAAAAGGCGAATTCATCTACGAGGGCGAAGATGTTTTCACAAAAACGAACTCATTCGGAGAAGGCGCATCTTGCTTGCATTTCCTGCATATCCTTTTTAAAATCATATCCTTATAGTGATGTGCATTGTATCCTCTTTCATATCATAGAAGAAAAGAAGGAAGAGGGAGCATGAAGCTCCCACAATGAACGTAAGACTTAGAGTTGCTTCTCTTGGCGGTAGGCAGGTCCGAATATCTCCCATGCCAGCAGAGAGAAATTCAGGTCTGAGGTTTTACGTTCTAAACTCTGAACGAGATGTTCTATTCCATGGTATTATCTTCGAAAGCATCATAGTTATGGTAGAAATTATTCACTATGTAGGATACAGATTGGCATGGATCAACTGGTACGTGACAAAGAGCAGGTCGAGACGGATGTGTAGAAGCAATGAATTCTTCGTGGATCCTACTATGTTTTGGTCTGATTGCAATCAATCTTGCTCTTGTTCAACCTATCCCTGCTCATTACGATTTCGACCAGAATGACTCTGTATCAGCTCATACTCCGTGGAAGCTACCAACACCAGCTCAAGATGTCGGAGACAATAGATCGTTTTGGGCATGGGAATTTTACGAAGCTTTCTGGTATCTGGTAGACGCTTACTTGCTGGCCATTGGAAACCACTGCTATATCTATATCGAGGACTCTGTGATTGCCATTCTAGGGGAAGAGGAGGCCACTGAAAGGGCTGAGCTCTACAGGGACGAGTTCGACACTAACATCTATCCCAGCGTGACTGATTTTGCAGGAAACCCAAATGGCACACTTGGTGACATAGACGGAGATCCAAGGATCTACATCCTTGTCATTGAGCATCGCCAGAGTTACTATATTCAAACACATGAAAACGAAGGTCTACACTCAAACTTGTGCGAGATGGTCTACATCTGCTATCGTACGCACAATGTGTTGAATACCATAACCCATGAGTTTCACCACTTAGTCTGGTTCAACTACGAGTTTGATGAGGTGCATTTCATACTCGAGGGGCTCGCTGAGTATGCCACCCACTACGCAGGATACACTCCCAATCACAACATGTCGACTCGAGTCTCCGATTACATCAATGACATCAATGACTCATTCATCTACTTCGAGGTCGAAGCTCAGGACTATGGGGCTTCCTATTTATTCGCGTTCTACTTGGCAGAGCAATATGGAGTGCAGTTCCTGCGAGATTTGGTTCAACACGAAGATGATGGGGCCTTCGGAATGGAAACTGCGCTCAATGAAGCAGGACATAACATATCCTTCAATGACCTATATTTGGATTGGATGACCGCCCTGACCATTGATGAACCCGGCTTCGCGGATGACCGCTACTGCCTCCACGACATTGACGTAACAATTCAGGAGTACACGACCATCGACTCATTGCCGTATCATGAATCCACTGTGTCTCTGTATACCTACGGTTCTAAGGTGTACCAAATCACATCTCCCCCGGATAGCTTCAGTGTTGAAATGAGCCAGCCAGCTGATGGTGTTGCAGGGCTCTCGGTTGCATACAGAGATGCCCACGGTTGGCACGTCCAGCAGATGCAGAAACAGGGACGGGCAATCATGAACGTGTCTGGGGATTCGATAGTAACGGCCCATGTAATAGCAAGCTACCTGTTTGCTGAAGCACCGATGGAAAGATATGATTTTGGTCCAGGCCCTCAGGAAACCGTCCAAATACTAGTATATGAGAGGGATGAAGCAACAAGCACACCGATACCCACAATGACCAATAATGACCAGTTGCCGCTCATATTGGCTGGAGGCATATCCGTCACTATCATGATCACCACGTTAGTACTCTTTCTAAGAAGAAGAACGCAGAATAGAGAATGACTTAGAAGTGACTCTATTTTGTCTCATCTATTCAGTATTCACTATGGTCTGCAATAAGCAATGCGGCTGAAAAAAGAATGATGAGGGAGCGTTTAGCTCCCTTGAAAATAGATGAAACCACATCTGCTTCTCTTGGGTAAGGATGGTAGTCCTAACCAAAGATCTCTCTCGCCATGACTTGACATGACATCTGTGCTTTGGAATGGGTTCTTAATCCTTGATGCCCCACCAATCCGGAACCTCATGGTCTAACCACTCGGGGTCTGGTGTGATTTCATCCGGAGTATCTTTACCACGACTGTCATGGATAACACTGTTGAAAGTTTCACTTACACTTACTGTCATATCATCCTCCACAATGACCTGACAAGATAGAAAGACCGCTGGATGATCAAATTGGGGTTGACCTGATTTTATCAACTTCTCAAAGAGGTCATGTTGTCTCTGAGTCTTCCTTGTAGGTACTCCCTTGTGAATAGTGACCCTGCAGGTGGTACATTTCGCTCTCCCACCACAGGTATGGACTACATCGGTTTCATTATCGATGAGGGCTTTAAGCAGCTTTGTCCCTTTTTCGACGGTAATTTCCTTCTGAACATCACCCATGAAATCGACAATTGTTACTATTGGCATGCCCACGAGCTTAGTATGTTCTCACTAAAATGCATTCCGAGAGAGTGGGTTGACAACTCTAATACGAATATTTCACGACCCATGACGATCTTCATTCAAACTTTGGAAATAGGAATTTACTTGAAGCTCTGAAATCAATAGAAGGCTAAACACAAATATATCAGAGGTTTCAGCTACCATTAGAACTGGACAAGGAGTTGTTTCCTATTCAAAGAAAGTGTGCAATATTGCTGATTATTTTTCTTTCCGTACTGGTCATCTCACCTAGTTACCACCTCCCAATTTCAGACACTTCTATCGAACTAGGAACAAATCATTTAATGGCAAATTATATCCCGGAAAACTCATGGCACTACGACTGTTCTAATCTGACTGATTTTGATGGTATTGGTGATGATACGTGGTTTGCCGATCCCGGTTACAATGTGTCAGGAACTATGAACACATCTGGAAGCTATTTCTATGCAGAAAGTTATGGAGCGGGTTCATTTGGACATGGTCCTCTCCGATACAATACGCTCTCCGCTCCCCTTCGTGTTTCACAATTTATCTCTCTTGAGGCTGTACTCGAACTTGACGAGGATGCTCCTTCAACCAACCAGTTAGGACATATAATGGTCATGCTTTATGATGACAATCAAGAAGAGGTCATAGCAATTCATGCAAGACAAACATGGGACAATGATGGATACCCAACAAAGGTAGAGGCTTTTGCCAGATGGAGATTCAGCAATGGTACGAAGATAGAACCACCAGTCATTAAAGTTCAGGAACCCTATCACGAAACACTCAAAATCAGTCAGAATGAAACAGGCATATTTGCTAATTTTCCAAGGATTGGTAATTTTAGTATACTCTCTCACGATGAAGTGGAACCTGATCGAGTCATTAAATATGTAGCAATATATTTAGCGGCAACAATGTCATTCCCTCCCACCGATATCCTTCGCATCCATGACATCGTACTAAGTTATGACATTAGTCCTCCGGTCATCGAGGGTCCTGATGATATTCACTACGATGAATTCACAACCGGACATTCAATCTCATGGAATGTAAGTGACACGAATCCCTCAAGTTCTACCCTATTCATAAATAATGATCTTAATACCTCGGAGGTATGGGATGGCTCTAATTTCTCGTTTGATATAGACAATCTTGAATATGGAACTCACAACTACACACTAGTCTTAGAGGATGCAGTAGGAAATCTCGCAGCTGACACAGTTCTAGTCTATATCCATGATGGCGATGACCCTCTCATCACAAGTCCTGAGGACTTGCAATTCATAGAAGGAACCTTGGGTCAAGTAATTACCTGGCTTGGTACAGATGAACATCCTACAAGCTATCAGATTTTTATCAACGGCACTCCAATAAAGTCCAACCTTTGGAATACTTCTAGCGAATCTATTTCTATTGAAATAGATAATCTTGTTTCAGGAGCATACAACTATACCTGCATTATTTCTGATATTGATAGCAATCTGGCATGGGACGAGGTCATTGTTACGGTGAAGCCTAGTACCACCTCAACTACTACAAACACAAGCACTGCTACAACAGGAACAAGTACATCAGGATTCCAGATAGACCAGCAAACCAGTACTTTCATCATTACAGGTGGCGCAATCGCATTCATTGCTATTATTCTGATTTGGAGAAGGTCAAGGCATTAACAATTACGGAAAAGAAGAATGAGGGAGCACAAAGATCCCTTTGAAAGTATTAGCAGATAATTAGGACCGGATGCTTCTCTTTCTCACTAATATGACAACGAGTATGAGTATAACTCCTGCACTTGTTGAAATAATGATCAAATCTGAAGAAATTGCATCTGGTAGCGATGTGTTAGTTGTTGTATCATTTGATGAAATCTCAAATAGGTCAACTAGCATTGATTTCTGATAGCCTTTTGCCAGTTCCTCATCGAGATCAAACACAAACGGATTTTCGTAATTACGCTCAAACCAGAGATGAATGGACTTCTGCTTCAGATCATACACGTTTGAATATCTCGTAGGATTGTCGCCTTCTTGATGAATGGCGTCCAGAACATTCCGGCATGCCTCGACGGTAAGAGTTTCTTCAGTTGTTATATCATCTAGCATGTCCGTTGCTGTATCATAGCGCCAGCAGGGATAACAACCAGGGATGTGGTTCTCCGGATTTGCGACGTTGAAGTTAGTTGAAACAATGTAGTGCTTATCCTCCATGGATGTAAACTCAACATTTCCATCTGTTCCTGCCGAGATTACCACAACGTCACCTGTTGCATCTGCGACATGGATTTGTGAAGCAAGCATATCGAGGTACCAGGTACTGGTATTTGCCCATTCAATAACTTCCGAAACAGTAGAGTATGAATACAACATCTCCTCCAAGAGGTGGAATGCGGCCACCGGTTGCCCGGGCTTTGGATCAAGAGAAACCTCTGGCAATCCATTACTATCAAAGCACAAACCCTGATCATTCATACCTCCCATTGCATAACCATCATACTCGTGGTCGTTCTCATCATATCCCAATGTAACATACCCGAAGTCGTCGTCAATCCTTGGAACGAATTTGATGTAGGTTCCGGTCAAGTAGAAGTCTTCATTGTTACCGAAGAGAACCTTGTCACCTAGAGTAATGGTGAAGATAGAACATCCTAATACCTCGCGCTCTGGTATGCCTTGAATAGGTGGAAAAACAACTAGCATCCATAATGAAACCAGGAGGAGTAGCCCGAGATATCTTCTTTTCAATTTCAATCCCCTAAGATACTTGCTTACTATGCTAGATTCAATGAGTAAAAAGCATTGATATTGACGTAGGACGAATCACTGTCTAATTGGTGTTCTAGGAAAAAGAAGAAAGAGGGAGCGTGAAGCTCCCGTTTTAAAAGATTGAATCAGAGCTGTTTCTCTTGTCTATACAACAGATACTCAGGACCGAATATCTCATGACCCATGACGATTCTCGGTAAACTTATGTCAAAGCTATGAGAATAGCCTAATCTGCAGTGTTGTCATTACCATGACATATCTCAAAGATTCCTTAGGCTGACCTCAAGGAACGCAACGACTTCTTGCATTTCAACACACGTAGGAAAGGAGAGAAAGTATATGCCTGATAGAGTCAGTAGATGCTTCTTGTTACTGACGCTGTTCATGTTTTTGTTGGCCTTGGCGACAAATGTGACGCCTGTAGCAGACCTTGAAGGGATAGCTGCTCAGTCAAAAACGGTGGTTTCAGAACCTGAGAACCGGGGAATGCTTCT
>DAOWDY010000042.1 GCA_030638785.1 Candidatus Thorarchaeota archaeon | reverse complement strand
TCTCCTAATTGGCGTGTGTCAATCATCTGCCATTAGCCCGGAAGATGTTGAGAGAATCAACAAGCTATGTATTGCATTTCAGGCAGTTGTAGAGCATGAGGGTCCGCGAGGTGCTAGCAAATCATTCAAGGAGTTTGCAGGAAGAATGCTCAGGCAAGATGTCTTGCTCTATTTCATTGCGAGCGCGAACCCCACACTTGAGAACATTACTGGAACTGCAATAGATCGTCTTCTTGGATATACCCAAACAAAGGGAACATCACTTTCCATGCCGGTAGAAATTGGCCCGTACAATGTTCGAGTAGCAAGAATTCCTGTCGAGGATGCTTTCAATAATCAACTAGGAGATATACAAGACGCACATGCAGCAGTGCTTGTTGTTGGGTCTCCAGTACCTGATGAAACACAACTTCACACAATCGTTGAGAATCTTCGAAATAGGAATGTAGCCAGACTCTTGATTGCGCCTGGGTCTGATGATGAACTTGAGACTGCAAGGGGTTATGAAGTTGATTTGGATCTCGACCTATGTGATTCTGTGTCATTGAAACCATCTTATCTGCTTCTTTCAGTCTTGGCAATGATTGGGCATATTGATGTTCATCCAGAGCTTGCAAGTGAATCATGGATGTACGAATCTGACATGGATAGTTACACAGGCGATAAATCGGTACTAGCAACTGAAAAAGCGCTAGGGCATCAAGCCTTCTTTGTAGTTGACAAATTCAACGGCGAAGCAGTCTTCACATATTACTACGAGTCTATGGCAAAAGTGCACGAAAGAGTCCCCAACGTTGTAGCTGCAATCACGTCATTCAGTATTGGCTCAACTGAAGAAGCAAAAACAACTGTTATTCAAGTAGGGGAGTTTGTATACGCTCTAATAGAATTTGAGAATCTCATCTTCACTCTAATTACAGGTCAGAAAGATGATGTGGGTGGAATCAGAGCGCAATTCTCTTTCCTTCCGGATCTTTGGAAAGATGAAGCATTAACTGACTTAGAGAGCACTGAAGACCCGTACACCTCGCCTCCATTCACGCTGAAGCTCCTTGCGACTCTTCCCCCTGAGGACCTTCCCGGTCGATTGACACCCGTAAGGGCTGCTGAACCAGAGTGGGTCCGATTCAAATCCGATCAGGTCCGAGATTTTCTCCAAGCTGTCTGGAACAGCCTTGATGGCTCAGTCCAAATGTCCCGCTTGGTTTCGGGAAGTGGACCTCAGATGACTCTAGGTGCTATCCACTTTCTCAAGTCAATGGACTGCATTGAGATGCAGGTTTCAATCAGTGATTTCGATGTTCCTATCCTTAGAGGGATTATTGGCACAGAGTTAATCTCAATGTACTCTCATATCACTGACATCGCATCTGCGATGGATGGAAAACGGTCAGTGGCGAAGATCAGCGAGGAAACAGCCATAGACAAGAACGTACTAATCACAGTATTATCAAGTCTATACAGAAGAGGTATTATAACGTTCAAGGAATAGATACATCACGCAAAGCTTCATAGTTTAAATGCGTACAATACTGGAGTGTCTTCACTAGAACCCAATTATATTCATATGAATGAAATTAAAAATTGAGGAGAACCAAAGGAATAGGTGCTAGATTATGATCCACAATGTCTTACTCATTAACAAGTCTGATGGTGACATTGTGGTGAGAGCCCGTTTCTGGAAGGTTGATTTTGAGAAAGCTGACATTCAAGATTTCTTGAAGGGATACGCAGACCTCTTTGTTACAGAGGGTCTCGCAAAAGACACACCTGTCTTCGTTGGAACTGATCACAAGGCGTTTCACTCCAAAGTTGGAGAGAACATGATTCTCCTATTCATCACTGATGGGCGAGATGAGGATAGGACTATTCAGCACAAGGTTCGCGAGGGAGCAGCAAGAATCACCACTGCCCTCAGAGGCAATTCAATCGGTTACATCAAAGATAATCTGGAAGACATCCTTGGGGAGCTTATCTTTACACGATTCAAGATCTCATTCGTAGGTTCTGGTGGTGTTGGAAAGAGCACACTTTTGCGCCTTCTGTTCGGCAAGGACCCAGCTCCTGGTGGATACGTTCCTACCATCAATGTTGCTGTTGATTCATCAGAAACCATTCAGTTTGGTACTTTTTTCGTAACTATCTGGGACTTCGCAGGACAGGCTGTCTTTCAGGACCTCTGGAGTTTCTATTTCCAGGGCACCGACGTCATCTTCCTCATTACGGACAGCTCGTTTAGAAACGTCATGCAGACAAAGACCCTCCTCCGAAACATCCGGAAAGAGGCTCCAGCAGTTCCTCTCTTTATCATTGCTAACAAGCAGGACCTGCCTGAGTCAATGAAGTCCGATAAGATCAAACGCCTCCTTGGTGCCCCGACCTTTCCAATGGTTGGGACAGACAAGGCAAGGCGTGAGGAATTCATCCGTTTGATGCTAGAGTTTGCAGCCAAGACGGTTGGAGTGACACTCCCAGACCGTCCTATTAGTGAGATGATAACCGTACGTAAAAGGACTGAGGACATTGATCGACCTGAATTAAAAGAGGGCGAAAAAACCGGACCGGATACTGGCTATGTGGATGTACCCTATAAAGAAGGTGAAGTACCTGATTCTGTGTCTGATTTTGATGAACAGGCTGAACTTACTAAAGCACTTGCTGATAAGTCAGGAACTAAGCAAACAACGAGCACACCTACAGGGGAACCTCCACCTACCACCTCACAGGTTGTTCAACCGACCAAAGTCATTGCTCTGCTCATGATATTGCAGCAGGAAGGGATGTATGAGGTCGCCTACCACCTCGATTATACCGATGAAGTCACAGATACTACTGCTGTCGCATCTCTGATATCTGCCCTTGACTCCTTTGGAGGAATTGATTCGTCATCTGATGGAACTCGCGATACAGTTGATGCTCTCGAAACCATAGAGCATGAAGGCAATCTTGTAATGGTTGAGAAATCCAAACATTTTGTGGTTGCACTCATTGTGACTAATGATACTGATGAAGAGAGTTTCCGCAAGATAATGAATACCCTTCTCTTTGAAGTTGAGGAGAAATACTCTAACATATGGGAAGCTTGGGATGGAGACAAAACTATCTTCGAGACCTCAGTATACAATGTACTCTCCGAGTTACCACTTCGTCCAATCAGTCTTGATTACATCATCCGAGCAAGAGAAGCAGGAAAGGGATTACCTTTTGCTAACCGAGATGTGGGATCTGCAATTGTTGCCGTCAAGACTGCAATCGATGGCACCTCCACAGTAGGTAGCTTAGTCCGCGCAATTGACCTACCTCGAGAGGAGGTCATTGGTAGTCTTCAGATAATGCAGAGATACGGATGGATTGATTATCAAGTTGAGATTGGTCCTACTAGTCACTTGCGTAAGATCGGGGAGGTTGATGAGGATACTCAGAAGGCCTATGGCGACGCAGTGGTGAAATTTGTTGACTTCTGCGACGGAACGACTCCACTTGAGGTTGTTGTAAAGAAAGTCGGAGTCAGTTTACCCGCGATGAAGTTTGTTGCTACGAAACTTGTTCTTGATGGAGTACTAGAAGTAGTGGCCTGATTTATGTTGAGAAAATCATCCGCTCATTAAGTTCTGGAATAATTATTCCCTTTGGCGACTTTGCTGTAGGTGTATGTACCATCACTTTCTTCCCTTTACAAGAGCTGATGTACTCCTGGAGATTAGATGCTGATGAGTGGGCACTCAACCTGGCTAATTCGACGTGACACTCATGAGGTTCATAACCATTCATAAGATTCCAACCAGTTGTTCTTGGAGCAAGGTATCCACATGGGATTATTGCAGCATCGGGATTGTTTCTATGTTGTTCAAAATGATATCTAGCAAGACCACCACCCATCATGCCACCACCAGCGACCAAGATGTCATCCTTTTCAAGCTCCGTCTTGTTCTTCTTGAGACCTTGCCATTCACCAGTGATTCCAACTACCTTGGTTACTTTTTCAGCCATTCCTGCCACAATAACATTACGATGTTTTGTGATTCCAACGGTATCAAGTATCTTGAGTATCTCCTGTGATCGCCCTACTGCAAAACTAGGAATAATCACAGGTCCCTTCTTCTGAATTATGTTGGATATCTGTTCAGTCACATGGCTACGATTGAAATCTTCACGTCCCCAGTAAGTGCCATCAAATATCACAACTTTAGGATCAGTTGGAAGTTTGGCACCAGGGAAGAGGACTGACTGGTCAATATTGAAATCTCCAGTGTAGAGGATCTTTACCCCCTCCACGTCCACAAGGTATGCTGCACTCCCTGGGATGTGACATGCATCTATCGGAGTAACTAGAATCCCTGGTGCAACTTCATTTGTTTTTCCAATCTCAAGGTTGACGTGATTCTTTGCTACCTTTTCAATATTGGTCTGATTGAATAGCGATATCCGGTCCCATTTGTCATGCTTACGGGGTGCTGCTGGTGTCCCAACTTTCAATGCGTCCTCAAGCAATATCATTGTGATTCCGCCTGCTACTGCAGTGGAGCACCATTTTCCTTCGAATTTGTCATAGAGTATGGGTAATCCTCCCACGTGGTCAAGATGACTGTGTGAAACAAGTATCGTGTCGATTGTTTCCAGCTCGGGAACCCACTCAGGGATTGTCTGATTGGCAACTGAAAGTCCATAGTCCAGTAGCAAACCCCCAGTATCCGTTTTAATTAGAATACCACTTCTGCCAATTCTCGGGCCGCCCAAGAATACAATCTCAACTTTTTTCGTTTTTGTAGAGTACGCGACTGACGTCATGAGTTGTACTCGAAGCTTTTGAGGAATCATCTCGAAGACAACTGGATTAATTGCCTCAGGAGGTGGCGGAGAAGGTAGATTCTGAAGCTTCACAGGTAATTGAACTTCTTTTGACAATTGGAATCCAGATTCTTTGAATGATTTTCTGACTGCTTCTATGGCCTTAGAAACTTCCATGTCAGGCACTACCGTACCCTGAGCTTCAGAATGTGCTCTCTTGCTAAACGATTCAAACAATCGTGATTGGAGAACATCCGCAGCCCAATCCTTAATTCCCTGATACACCTCCTCATAGGAACGACCTTGAACTGCCTCTTCGAGGTAGTCCGGGTGTGATGTTAAGGTGGTAAGTAGTCTTAGACCTTCGGATGATAGAATCGGATCGATGTCAATTCCAAACTCTGCACATGGGTCCTGAAAGTCAGAAGGTTGAGATAGTGGAACTCCAAGAAATCTGATCCAACTTCTAATTCCACTTAAGACCTCGTCAGGTTTCTCATGTTCGAAGCATGCGATGAATGCAAGACCCTTCAATAACCAATCTGCATAGACTGCATGATTTCTAATGTCTTTGAAAGTATATCTGTACAAATATCGGAAATCCTCATCACTGTAGTTTCCAGCAATAAAACCATACAGACCCATTGTGAGGCATTCCTTGAGTTCATCAACTGAAGGATCATCAGCAACATCTCGGAAAATCTCGATCAGTTTGTCGTCAACCTTTTTTGCATAGGTAAAAGATGATAGATCTAATTCCGATTTCTTTGCTAATTCATAAGCTAGAAACTCCAGATTCTTGCCAAACGGCCCTTCTTCTATTCCTGGTGTTTTCCCAGATAGTTTCTCGTTAGCAAATTTGACGGCATTGAGAATGATTCCTCCAATGTGCTTGTTTTTGGTTTTCGGGATTTTGTCGTCAGGAATACTCATCGTAATCACACTATCTTCTTTCTGATACATCACTGGTTGGTTGAACTAGTGAGTATATGGCTTGTCTGCTGTCACGAAGGGATATTTGTTTCTTCACTAAACCTTCAGCAACCAAGAGGCTTAGGGCATAGCGAACAGTTCTAGATGGAAGATTAGTTTCATCGATAATCTTCTTTTGAGATAGGGTCACATGGTACTCCAACACCTTGAGAACCAATTTTGCGCTAGGAGGAAGCTCATGTGCCTTCTCTCCCAGCACCCCTGCCTTTCTCAAGAGTTTTCCTCGAAGGGATGCAACTCGCTCTTCTGAGAATTTTACTAAGACTGCATCATAGGGAGAACGCTCAATGGTTATACAACCATCCTTGATAGGAATACGCGTTTGACCATCTAGAACTGCTTCAACTGTCACCGAACTTGCAATGTCTCGTATTTCGACCCGCATATCGTCTGGAACTACTATCGGCCTATGAGATGGATTAGAGCTGTTTACTGGAATTACACTGTAGACACTTGCTGGGTGAAAAACAATGGGCCCTCCACCACTCATAGCATACGCAGTACTTCCTGTTGGTGTGGAAATGATGATACCATCACCCCCATCTTCCCAGAACTGTTCACTACCGATGTGAAGAGAATATGTTAGGAACGTCGCGCTCCGTCTTGAGAAGATGGCTACTTCATTTAATATGGGTGTTGTCTTCTTTTCAGAAATCGTAGCAACAAGTCGAACCCTCCTTTCCTCGGTCCACTTACGCGCATCAAGGTCATCTACAATCTGTTCAAACCCTGTTGCTGTTACATCAAATAGGAACCCTGGATGTCCTCTTGAAGCAACGGGTAGAATTGGAATTGAAGCTTCGCCGATTGATAGGAGTGTGTTCAACAATGTTCTATCAGAACCAACTACTACTAGGGTTTCAAGGTCAAGTCGTTTGACGTCATGACCTTTGATCTTGGAAGTAGAATTTAGACTATCTTTGAAGACTACTTCAAAATTACTATTTCCCAGTAATCCTTCAATCGCATCTGCATCCTCAGTCATTGTTGATGAGGTTCCAGAGATGATTCCAATTTTCGTATCGAATCCTCCGAACTTTCTCGTGAGTATCACAACAAGTTGAGTGACCACTTAAATGAACCTGAAATCTTAATCAGAATGTGTTTGGATTATTGGCAATTGTTGCCCTTACACATCTATAATGACATACTTTGCCGATTCGAATTTCATTAAAAGGAGATTAACGATAGCTACAAGTAGGTGCCCATCATGTCTGAAGACTGCAGCGAACTACAGACTCGGATTCTAGAACTTAAGAAAGAGCGTAACGCACTGATACTTGCCCATAATTATCAAACACTTGACATCCAACAAATTGCAGATTTTACAGGGGACTCTCTACAACTTGCAAGACAAAGCTCAGAAGTATCAGGTTACGATATAATCATCTTCTCTGGAGTACGTTTCATGGCTGAGATGACTGCTGTCCTATCGAATGGAGTTCCAGTATACATACCTGATCCTGGTGCTCTGTGCCCGCTAGCTGCTTATGTGGATGGAGAAAAGATTCGAGCCAAGAAAGCAGAGTACCCTGGAGTTCCAGTTATAGTCTATGTTAATACCACTGCAGAAACAAAATCAGAAACTGATGTTATCTGTACATCTGGAAGTGCCGTAGAAGTTGTCGAATCACTTGGAGTAGAATCCGTGCTCTTCGGCCCAGATGCTAATCTGGCTGAACATGTACGAATGCACACTGATGTTGAGATAATTGACATTGAACCACGAGGCTCCTGTTATGTCCACAATCAGTTTGACCTGGCACAGCTGAGCTTGATGAAGGAACAATATCCTGATTCAATAGCAATCGCCCATCCCGAATGTCCAAAGGATGTCCAAGAGGCTGCAGATATGGTTGGATCAACCGGAATGATGGTGCGAACTGTTGCGAAGGCTCAGGCCGGAGCTACATTTCTTATTGCTACGGAGATGGGTCTTGTTCACCAATTACAGGCTGCACATCCTGACAAAACGATTCTACCCTTATGGGAAGGAGCAATCTGTCGCCAAATGAAAAAGCATACTCTTGAAAAGATCTTACATGTCCTTGAAGAATTGCCTGAGGCTAATCTCGTTACTGTTCCTGAAGACAAGAAGCCTCACATTGTTTCGGTCCTCGAACGGATGAACAAGGTCATAGGTCAAGGTCCCGCGAC
>DAOWDY010000228.1 GCA_030638785.1 Candidatus Thorarchaeota archaeon | reverse complement strand
GGTTACAAGGGATTTGAACGTAGTCTGAAGGAGATGACTCCTGAAGAGGTCGTTGATGAAGTATTCAAGTCGGGACTTCGAGGTAGGGGTGGAGCAGGATTTCCAGCTGGTTTGAAGTGGAAACTTGGTAGAAATGCTCCAGGCGACAAGAAGTATGCAATATGTAACGCAGATGAAGGAGACCCTGGTGCATTTATGGATGGATCAATACTTACCGCAGATCCACATTCTGTTCTAGAGGGTCTCTCAATTTGCGCATATGCAATTGGCGCAGATGAAGCCTATGTATATGTGCGACATGAATATCCATCCTCCGTTGCATCTCTTAAGAAGGCACTCAAAGATTCATATGAGCGAGGATATCTGGGCCAGGGAATCCTTGGAACAAACTACAATCTAGAAATCCATCTCATGGAAGGTGCTGGAGCTTTTGTATGTGGTGAAGAAACTGCACTAATGGCCTCAATTGAAGGTAAAAGAGGTATGCCAAGACCACGACCACCATTTCCAACAGAATCGGGTCTGTGGGGAAAGCCAACAGTGATCAATAATGTCAAATCTTTGGCGAATGCTTCAATCATTCTACGTGAGGGATGGGAATGGTTCAAATCAATAGGCACTGAAGGATCATCTGGTACAGCTATCTTCTCTCTGACAGGTAAGGTGAGAAACACAGGGTTGGTAGAAGTCCCCATGGGGGCAACTCTTCGTAACATCATTTTTGATGTAGGTGGAGGTGTTAAAGAGGATCGGATTTTCAAAGCTGTACAGACAGGAGGCCCTGCAGGAGGTTGTCTGCCTGCTGACAAACTTGACCTTCCAGTAGATTTTGACTCACTCAGAGCAGCAGGTGCCATCATGGGCTCTGGCGGAATGATTGTGATGGATGAAACAACATGTATGGTGGATGTTGCCAGATACTTCCTGTCATTTACACAGCAAGAGTCCTGTGGAAAGTGTACTCCTTGCAGAATGGGTACTCTGCAAATGCTAAGGATTCTCGATAAGATACGAGAGGGACGGGGTGAAGAAGGAGATATTGAGAAACTCCTAGAATTATGTGATACAGTGGTTTCAGGATCGTTGTGTGGACTTGGTCAGAATGCACCCAATCCCGTTCTAACCACAATCGAGTACTTCCGAGATGAATATGAAACCCACATCAAGGAGAAAGTTTGCACCTCCATGGTATGTCGTGATCTAGTGAAATTTACTATTGATCCAGACAAGTGCATTGGGTGTACAGCCTGCAAGAGAATCTGCCCAACAGGTGCGGTCCAGGGAGAAAGAGATGAGAATCACACCATTGACCAAAATCTCTGCATAAAATGCGGAGCCTGTTATGAGGTATGCCCACCAAAGGCAGATGCAGTAATGAAGGTCCCAGCTTATAGCAAGTCAAGCAAGGGAGGTGCTCACTAATGGCAACAATATACATCGATGGAAAGAAGATTGAGTTTGATGGTAAGGGCGAAACAATACTTGATGTCGCTCGAGCTGCAGGGATATACATTCCAACATTGTGTGATCATGATGAGCTTGAATCTTATGGCGGCTGCAGATTATGCATTGTTCAAGTCGAGGACATGAGAGGGTTCCCACCAGCATGTACTACTGCAGCAAAAGATGGAATGGAAGTTAAGACATCCACAGATGATCTTCTGAATCTCAAACGAAACATACTACAGCTCCTTCTCATGGAACATCCAAGTGCTTGTATTATATGCGAAGAGACTGAAAGGTGCACTGAATATAGACCTCAACCATACAAATCTGGTAGTATCACAGGTTGTACAACCTGTCCGAATAGATACATTTGTGATCTCAGGAGTGTAGTAGAAAATCTTGGAATCAAGGAACTTGACTACGAACCTCAATACAAGGAGGTACCTGTTGAAAGGAATGACCCGTTCTTTGATCGTGACTACAATCTTTGCATACTATGTGCTCGATGCATTAGGGTTTGCGATGATGTGAGAGGCACTTCTGCAATAACCTTCGCTAATAGAGGTCATGAAACAAGAGTTGATACTGCATTTGGAGGGTCACATGTCGATAGCGGGTGCTGGTTCTGTGGTGCATGTATCGATGTCTGCCCAACAGGTTCACTTTTTCCACGATTAACAAAATGGACAGGAGCACCAGATTCTGTTGAAGAAACAACGTGTGTGCTATGTGGGATGGGATGTCAAGTTGAGTTTGATTTGAAATGGGAACGAATCATGAGCTCAAGACCCGGAAAACATGGGAACCCGCCCAATAATCACCACATGTGTGTCTTAGGAAGGTTTTGTATTCCATCTCTTGTGAATGCTCCCGATAGAATCAAAATTCCTTATGTTAGGAGAGATGGAGACCATATTCCTGTTTCATGGGATGTTGCAACTGATGAGGTGGCCAGAATCCTCTCAGAATCCAATCCTGAAAGGATTGGCTTTGTTGGAAGTCCAAATTTGAGTACTGAATCAGCTTATACTTTAACCAAATTAGCAAGAGTTGCTGTAAAAAGCGCCAATATTGATTTCAAAGGTTCAGACTTCCCTGCACTCATTCACAAAGAACTCGCTGTTGATGAAGACTTTGACAGGATTAGAACCTTGGATTATCTCAAGGAAGTAGACTGGATAATCGTAGTTGGAGGCGACTTGGTGAAAACTCATCAAGTTGTAGCAAAGATCGTCTACCACGAAGTTAGAGAGAATAAGCCCCTAATCGTGCTTGGAGAGGTTGGCGCAAACCTTCAGCGATGGGCTAATGAGTATGTCCCCCTTGCTTCGAAAGACCTTGAGAAGTTCGTAGCAAAGCTAGCTGAACACGATGTCAAACTTCCAGGAGTTGACTCTTCCCAAGCACAACGAATTATTGAGATAACACAGAATGGCAAGGGCGCTATTCTCATAGGCACAAGAATCTTTGAATCATCTGAACCAGGACACGTTCTACGGTCACTAGTCAGAGTTGCGGGTAATGAAGGAGCATTGGTCCCACTCTACCCTCTGGGTAATGAGGCGGGTATTATCAAGGCTGGACTTCGTCCTGAACTTCTACCAGGACCCTCATCTGTAACTGTGAAGGAAACGAGGTTACTAGTTGGAAAAGCCTGGAGCGGTGGAAATCTCACAGATGGTTTAGATCTTTCTGAGATGCGTCACAGGGCCAAGAAAGGCGAATTTGATGTACTCTATGTGACTGACGGGTCAATTCCTTTAGAAGGATTCGAAAAAGTCCCGACAATCATCTATCAATCACCTTATCCTTCTGACTGGTTGGATAAAGCTTCAGTAATTCTCCCATCTACAACTTTCGTTGAGGAGAATGGCACATTCGTCAACCTTGAGCTTAGGGTCATGAAGTTGCTTGCCGTCGCTAAACCTCCAGGCACTGCCAAAGAGGATTGGAAAATCTTCTCAGAAATTGGTAGCAAGATTGTGGGTGAAGGATTCAGTTTTGCTGAATCCAATGATGTATGGGATGAGTTGTCGCGATTCACTCGAAGTATAGAGGTTGGAGGTCAGAGTCGAAGGACTTCATGGAAACCAGCAACCAAAGAGGAGAGTGAGTGGTATCCGAAATATCGTGGAGCGACAATCGCTGAACGAATTGAAGACCTCGCAAGGTTCGTTGAAAAGTTACCCGAACGCGACACGCAACCCTCAGAATTGACTCTTGAAGAACTAGTGAAACATGTCGAGAGAGATCGAAAGCGTCAATCAAAGGAGGCGATCTAGAATGACCGGAAAAATACTAGTTAACGAACAAGTAGTTCCGAATGTTCACAGGCTTGTACTTGATGCGCCGATGATTGCTCGTCGTGCACAGCCTGGACAATTCATTATGATAATTCCTGACGCTGAAGGAGAGAGAGTTCCTTTCACACTCTCAGACTGGGACATCGAAGCTGGAACAATAACTATCTACTACCAAGAAGCAGGAGTTTCAACGATGAAGCTCACAGCATTGAAACCCGGGGAGTCTGTCCATGTGGTTGTAGGTCCACTAGGTCGACCAACGAAAATCGAAAAGCATGGAACAGTCCTTGTTGGTGGAGGTTGTTATGGACTTGGTGCAATTTACCCCTTGGCAAAGGCATTCAAAGAAGCAGGAAACAAAGTTATAGCAATGCTTGAAGCCCGCACAACCTACATAGTTTACAATGAGGAAAGACTGAGTGAGGTCACTGATGAAATAATCGTTGTGACTGCTGATGGGTCTCGTGGAGTGAGGGGGCATATCAAGGATGGTATGAAAGTGCTTTCTGATAGAGGTGAAAAGATAGACCATTCGCATTTCGTCGGATGTACATTCATGATGATGCTCTCCGCAGAGGCTACAAAGCCTTATGGAATTCCAACAATTGTGAGCCTCAACACGCTGATGGTCGATGGTACTGGTATGTGTGGCGTCTGTCGTGTTTTGGTAGATGGAAATACGAAATTTGCGTGTGTAGACGGACCTGATTTCGATGGGCATATGGTTAACTGGGATATGGTCTTTGCGAGAAAAAGAGGCTATGAGGGCGAAGAGAACCTAGCATACCAGTTTCACAAATGCAGAGTTGATGGAGCGATATCACAGAATGCCAAGAGTCAGGAGGCGGTCTAGATGAGCAAGAGAAGAGACGGTCTAACTGCAAAAGAGAGGATGGCGATTCCCAGGGCTAAAATGCCTGAGCAAGATGCACAAGCACGTGCATCCAACTTTGAGGAGGTCCCATTGGGCCTTACACCTGAACAGGCAATGGAAGAATCAAAGAGATGCCTAGAATGTAGGAAGCAGCCCTGCGTCCATGGATGTCCTGTTGGTGTTCAAATACCCGAATTCCTTGATCTTGTTGGACAAGGAAAGTTTGTAGAAGCCGCCCGGCTCATCAAGGAAACCAACATTCTTCCCGCGGTTACTGGTCGTGTCTGTCCACAGGAGGATCAGTGTGAGGGTGATTGCACACTCTTCAAGAAATATGGCGGAGTGTCTATTGGAGCTTTAGAGCGGTTTGTTGCTGATTACGAGAGGAATAATAGTATAGTCGAGATTCCTCCAAAGCCAAAACCGTCCGGTAAAAAGGTTGCAGTGATTGGTTCTGGTCCTTCTGGATTGACTGTGGCTGGTGACTTGATTCTGGAAGGTCATGAAGTAACTATGTTTGAAGCACTTCATGAAGCTGGTGGAGTACTCGTATACGGTATACCAGAATTCAGATTGCCGAAGGAGATTGTTAAGGCAGAAGTGAATTATCTTGCAAAGCAAGGTGTCGATATCCAGCTCCACAAAGTAGTAGGTATGTCAATCGCAATGAATGAACTACTTGAAGAATATGATTCGGTGTATATCGGTGTTGGCGCAGGACTCCCCACATTTATGAGAATTAAGGGAGAGGAGCTAAATGGCGTGTTCTCAGCAAATGAATACCTGACTAGGGCCAATCTGATGAAGGGATACCTGTTTCCAGAATATGACTCCCCATTACCTCCAGGGAAGCACACATGTGTTATTGGTGGTGGTAATGTCGCAATGGATGCTGCTCGTGTAGCTCGAAGACTTGGAGGAGAATCCACAATCGTCTATCGTCGTGCAAGAGAACAGCTCCCAGCAAGGGGAGAAGAGGTCCATCATGCCGAAGAAGAAGGTATCGACTTTCAACTCCTAACAAATCCTGTAAGAATTATTGGACAGGATGGCAAAGTTGTTGGAATGGAGTGCATTAGGATGGAACTGGGTGAACCAGATGACAGTGGAAGACGTCGACCAATACCGATAGAAGGCTCCAACTTTGAGATCGAATGTGATCAGGTAGTGATTTCAATTGGTGCAGGACCTAATCCCCTTCTGATACAAACAATGCCGGATCTCGAAATCAACAGATGGGGCTACATAGAGGTTGACAAAAACAACCGTACCAATATAGAAAAGGTCTGGGCTGGCGGAGATATCGTTACAGGTGCAGCTACTGTCATTTTAGCAATGGGAGCTGGAAGAATCGCAGCAAGATCAATTCAAGCATACTTGACTGGACAACCTCAACCTGGAACAGAAGAACAACAGGAAGAAGCAAGCTAAAGAGAGAGCAGCTAGGTATACATTACCATCTGTTTCCAGAACTGAAACCCGAACCTGAGCCAGAAGAAGAATAATTGTACATCACACGATAGGACCCATTGTGGTCCTGTCGATTCATGTTTTCTTTAAAACTGAAAGAGTTCTTTAGAAGGCGTTGCAAAGAGAATTCGTGGTGATACTGTGCAGCAGACCCCTATGACAACTGAAGAGATGCGAGTTCTTGAACTCAATTCGGAGTACTTGGGAGTATCTCTTGGAACGCTGATGGAAAATGCAGGGAGGGAAGTTGCACGAGTAATAACAAACATCGAAGATATCGATGAATCCCGTATCTTGATTCTGTGCGGCACTGGAGGAAACGGTGGCGATGGGTTGGTTGCTGCTCGACATTTACAGGAAGCCGGGGCTTTTGTGAAGGTTGTTCTAATTGGTGACCCGCATAGAATATCAAGTCCTGATACAAAGAAGAATTGGGAGATTCTGCAAAACCTGTACGCTATTCCCAGTGAGATTCTGAAAACAGAACGTGCAGTGAAACGATGTTCCTCCATTTCAGAAGCCAATATCATCATTGATGCTCTGTTAGGTTTTGGACTATCTTCAAAGGTGCGAGAACCGATCTCTACTGCAATTCGACTAATCAACAAGGTATCCGGTGTCAAGTATAGTATTGATGTGCCAAGTGGGATGAACTCTGATTCAGGAAAATCTATGGGGACCGCCGTCAATGCCGCTTACACTATAACGATGCACGCTCCCAAACCTGGTCTAATACAGAATTCTGAACTGACCGGCGAGCTGCACGTTGTTCCCATAGGCATTCCGGCAGAAGCCTACCATATCTGTGGTTTAGGAGACCTTTGGTTATTCAATCAACCTCGCAGAACCGATTCTCACAAAGGTGATTATGGAAGAATTCTTGTTGTAGGAGGAAGCGATGTCTACTCAGGTGCTCCAGCTCTCACAGGAATGGCAGCACTTCGTACTGGAGCTGACCTTGCAACAATACTAGCCCCGTCATTAGTTGCCCCTTCAATTAGAGCATACAGTCCCAATCTGATGGTTCAAGGTTTACAGTCACCTATTCTCGACATTGACTCTGTGGACACTGTTCTTGACCTGGCCTTACAGAATGACGTTGTTGCTCTTGGTCCCGGTTTAGGTATGGCTGATGGGACTAAAGCTGCATTCAAGGAAATTGCAGAAGCCCTGGCATCATTGAGCAAACCACTTGTTATTGATGCTGATGGGTTGAAAGCACTATCTACAACAGGACAAATCTTCGAGGCTGACAATACGATCTTGACCCCTCATTGGGGTGAATTACAAGTCTTGCTCAATCGAAGATCAAAAGGCATACCCGATGATGAATCGCGTCTTGAGTTAGCTCAAGAGGCTGCAAGTAAATATGGTGCAGTGGTCATACTCAAAGGAGCTGTCGATATCATTGCAGAGCCAGAAGGGCGTTTCAAATTTAACAAGACTGGAACACCTGCTATGACTGTTGGTGGAACAGGTGATGTTCTCACCGGAATTGCCGCCGCGCTTCTAGCACAAGGTAAAGGTGCATTCCATGCTGCGGCTGCTGCAGCCTTTGTTTCAGGACTTGCAGGTGAACGAGCAGTACACGATCTGGGAGAAAGGATACTTGCCACAGACTGCATTGAAAGAATTCCCTTAGTGATGCGATAATCAGACGATGATGGGCATATCTTCGAGCAATGCCCGGGTGATTGTCTTGTTCTGGTCGTTGACTGGAACCCATACGATTCCAACGTCTGGTTGTCCATAGAGCATGACTGACCCAATCTCTGCTAAGAGAACTGCTGGAAATCCAATAAGGTCTTCCTCACCTTCCACAATCATCAAGGATTTCTTACCATCATGGATTGCTGTGTTCATAGCTGACCATGCCTCTGGGTATATGGTAGCTGCTGGATTGTAGACTGTATATTCAACTTCTGCTGAGAACTCTTTATCGAACGTTCCGCGTTTAGTGATTCCATCGACCACACAGACATCCGGAACAAATCCTTCATCGATTAATGTTGAACTCGTAACATCTCCGACTGCTATAACACAAATAGGAGTTTCATCATCCAGTCGTTTGGCCACCATCTCTTCCGGCCGCCCATCTGAGGTTGAATAAACATCTCCCTTTGGGGTTTTCAAGGCACCTCGATTTGAATCAGGTAGATAACGTGGGTTTTCTACTGTCCCCATCAATCCTCGTCCGGTACGATCAATCTCCCCCAATCTCACCCTTGCAGAAGACATCTTATCCCCGTCTAATGCTGCGACTGGTTTTAGAGTTTCAACATTATCATGAACTCCGAGCTTGTCGCTTCTCGTGGTCAAAGCATTCTCTTCAATCTCTTTACAACAAGGACCCTCAAACATCATGAAGGTCGTTTCACCTTCGATATCTAACAAATCTTCATAGCTCGACAAGATTGTTGTATCAATTTCTGTAAAGAGGTCCAGACTCTTAAGATATGTTTGGAGGTTTGAGAGTCTGATTTCAGGTGGCTGAATAATCTGAGAGAGTTCTAGGTCCTTTAAAACAAGCTCACCAGTAGTCACTGCTGCAACAGGTTGTGGCATATCACGAAGTCTATCGATGAAGACATGATGACCCATATGGAGCCTATCAAATAGATTTAGAGCCCAAGTTCCAGCCATTTCTCTCAGATACACTATCATTTAGGTATAGGTTTAATATCTATGCATCCTTTGTTGGTATCATCAACATCAGGGTCGAGAAAATGAAAGTCTATGCCGTGGCTGATGTTCACTACCCTCGTTTTGGAGAGGTGTTTACAGAGGCTCTATCATCACTTGAACCGCCCAATCTGTTCCTTCTTGCTGGTGATATTGTAAATCGAGGTACTGCAGAAGAATATCCCCGTGTTCTAGATGCAATCGAGGATGCACTTGGAAAAGACTTTCCTATCATTGGCTGTTATGGAAATGAAGAATATTCAGAAGTTCGTGATCAGATTATCAGTTTAATAAAAGGCAAAATGATTCTCCTTGATGAGAAGTCTACCATCATAAACTACAATGGAAAGAAGATAGGGATTGTAGGTACACAAGGGTCTCTGGACAAACCTACCTCCTGGCAGAAGAGGAATATCCCCGGTATCAAAGATATATTTGAACGACGTGCTGGTAGAGCAGAATCATTACTCAAACGTATTGCAAACAAAGTTGACTACCGCATTTTGTTGATGCATTATAGCCCATGCATTGAAACATGTCAAGGAGAAGATCTTAGGTCTTTTGCCTGGTTGGGTAGTAGAAAGTTCTACACTATTATCTCAAATGAAAAACCTGACTTGGTCATACATGGACATGTACACAATTCAAAAGTACATGAAGCAAAAGTAGGAGCGACGCTTGTCAAAAACGTCGCTCTACCCGCTGTTGAACGAATTACTGAACTCGAACTAGATATCTAGTCGTGTCCAGTAACATCCATTGTTGGCTCAAATTTGTAGCCATATACTATGATGCCTTCGTGTCCTTGTTCAGTTATTTTCCTGAAGCATGCACGAACTCGCATACCAATCTTAACATCCTCTGGGTCGACATTGACAATCTGTGCAGTCAAACGGGGACCTTCATCAAGTTGAACCTGTGCAATCACGTAGGGCATCTGTCTCTTGAAATTATCAGGAGCTTGACGCACGATTGAAAATGTATAGATCTCCCCAAGTCCCTTCATTCGATGGATTTCTAGTTGACCCTTTCTTCTACACGTTGGGCAAACTAGTCTTGGTGGGAAGTAGTAGGTTTCACAGGTCTTACACTGATTTCCTTGAATGTTGTATATCGCTCTAATCTTTCTCCAAATACCAGCTACGCCTTGTTCTGCCATTTTAATCCCTCCCGACAATATGCACAATTGAAGTAGCGCCTGTACCGCCAGTATTCACGGCCATTCCTTTCGTTGCACCGTCAACCTGACGCCCTTCACCCTCTCCTCGGAGTTGAAGTGCAAGTTCTACAATTTGGGCAACTCCAGTAGCACCTATGGGATGACCTCTAGCTTTCAGACCACCACTAGTGTTCACTGGAAACTTTCCACCAATCTCGGTGATACCATCATCAATAGCTTTACCGCCCTGTCCTTTCTCAACAATTCCAATATCCTCAGTGAGCATGATTTCACTAATCGTGAATGAGTCATGTAATTCGAAGACATCGATATTATTGATCTCAAGCTTTGCCCTCTCCAAAGCCTGTCTTGCAGAAATCTTGACAGCTTTCATTTCAGTAATGCTCTCCCTATTATGAAGCGCAAGAGTATCACTTGCTTGAGTTGATGCATCTATGAATATGGGAGTATCAGTGTATTTCTTTGCTGTTTCTTCAGAGCACATCACAAGTGCGGCTGCACCATCTGTAACTGGTGACGAGTGAAGTACTCTGATTGGATCTGCCAAGAGTCCAGAATTCATTACAACTTTCAGGGGGACAGGTCTCTGGAATTGAGCAAATGGATTATGCGCAGCATTAGCATGATTCTTGACTGTTACTTTGCTCATCTGCTCATCTGTCGTCCCAAATTCAAGCATGTGCCTGCGAGCCATGAAGGCGTATAATGCAGGGAATGTTGCCCCAAACATGCCTTCCCACTCCCAATCACCAGCAACGCTGATCGTGTTCATTGCTTCTGTCTGATTGACGTCACTCATTTTCTCACAGCCGAACACAAGCATTGTATCGTGTTCGCCAGATTTTATTGACATGTACGCTTGACGTACTGCAGCACCACCGCTAGCACAAGCTGCTTCAACACTATATGCTGGCAATTTTCCAAGACCGCCCACATCTGCTGCAAGCGCTCCAAGATGCTCCTGTCCTGTAAAACGACCTGCGCTCATATTTCCAACAACTATTGCGTCAAGATCCTTTCCACTAACTTCTGAATCGAAGATGGCCATCATACCAGCCTCGAGTGTTATCTCTATCAAATTCTTATCCCAAAGTTCTCCGAACTTGCTCATTCCTACTCCGATAATTGCTACTCGATCACTCATGTCTTTCCCTCCTCATCCAAGCGCCTTGATCTTTCGTCGGTACTTTGCATAGATTGCGTACTCAACGTATGTTTTCCTTGCAACATAGTCATCGACAGTTGGAACTCGACCTCTATGATTCTCAATCTCATCCTCCACAGTTATGGAGAATGCGTCCGCGCCTGCACCAGAACCATAAGAAACCAAGAAGATCTTTTCTCCTGGTTTTGCAATATCTAGAACTCTAGCAAGGCCCATCATAGCAGAGGCTGAATATGTGTTGCCGATCTGTCGCACTACAAGGCTATCCTCAAGTTTCTCAGGAGGAACTCCCAACTGGCGACCCATGGCGATCGGGAATTTTCCATTTGGCATATGGAAAATGAAATAGTCCCAATCGTCTACCTCTGTCTTCGTCTTCTTGAACAGGAGCTTGGCTCCCTCACCAACGTGGCGAAAGTATGCTGGCTCTCCTGTGAATCGTGCTCCATGACTTGGGAAGTCTTCACCTTCTCGACGCCAAAAGTCTGGAGTGTCTGTTGTAAACGAAGTTGTTGTTTCAATTGTAGCAACAGGGTTCTCCTTTCCTACAAGAATAGCAACTCCTCCGGCAGCAGCAGAGTATTCCAGAGCATCTCCTGGTCGACCCTGAGCGGTATCGGAGCCAATCGCTAACCCAATTTTAATCATATTCGAATCCACGAGACCCATGCATGTCTGAATGGCTGCAGTTCCAGCCTTACACGCAAACTCATAATCTGCACATGTTATTTCATAAGAGCACTCAATTGCTTCCGCCACAATAGTTCCTGTGGGTTTCACAGCATAGGGGTGCGACTCTGAGCCTACGTAGACTGCGCCTATGTCTGCTGCATCAGTTCCTGCGTATTTGATAGCATTACGAGCTGCTTCTACAGAAATAGTTGCAACATCCTCATCCGGTCCGGGAACGGACTTCTCAAAGACACCGAGACCCTTTGCAAGTCTCTCGCCTGGTTCTCCCCAGACGCGAGCGATCTCTTCTGTCTTGATTCGATAACGGGGAATGTATACCCCATAGCCTTGAATTCCGACCATCGTCTATTCTCTCCTCACATAATATCGGTAAAAGTCGAATTGTATTACGTCGTTTTCTACAGTCGCATTGAAGCCCTTTATAGAGCTTGTTGTCTGGCTCTCTTTCCGTCAACGACTATTACCGAATGTTTCATGCAACGTTTTACGGATGTCGACGAAAAACACTTGATTTGTAAGCAATATTTAGTGTTGGTGACGTTAGGGGGTTCTGGAATTGTCGAATTATTGACATTGCTATTTTCTTGATAATTGCTATGTGAATTAACCCTATAAGCAGAAGTCTACTAACTAAACTTGGTGAGTGAACTGACAAGCCCCATCGGCAAAGTACGAGTCCGCGAACTCGTTATGATAGAAACAAAAACTGTAGCAGAACTTCTTATCGAGCTGAATCTAACTAAGGATCATGTGGTCCTTGTAGAAGGAGAACGGCAGGAGCTTGATGATATTCTTCATGAGAACGAGAGTGTTGTAATACTCCCTATCATTGCGGGAGGGTAAGTCCTCTCTTCTCCATGAACTTGTGAGTTGGTTCAAGATCCAGACTTATTTTCTTCACATGATTCTCTACTAGAGGAAAGCCTAGTTCCAAACCAATCCGATTGAGGATATCTTGTACAATACCATCCGCTTGTCTTTTAGTGAGTGAATCATCGATTCCAGACTTCTGAATGACTGCAGATATCAGCATCTTTGAAGATCCCGAACTAAATTGAGTAGCTTTCTTTGGTTTCAATGCTAATTCTGCAGGAAGTCCCATTCTTTGCGCTAACTCCCGGAAAATGACCTTCCTCTCAGGAATCTTGTCCAGAACAATCTTCCACTCTGAGGGTAAAGAAAGGGCTGTTCTTGTGAATCGTGGTTCAAGATATGGAAAGAATGCATTGATTCCATTCGCAGCTATTACCCGCTCATCTCTTGAGATATTTACTTCATGAGTTATCGATACTTCATGTTTCAATTGGTTCTCCAATGCTAGAGGACCTTCTTTCTTGAATAATCTAACATGTTTTGCATACCCTGCAAATAACTCATCTGGACCTTGACCCGATAAGAGAAGATCGACATCGTGTTCTTTGGCTTTCTCTGCGCAGATAAAGAATGGAAGAGCAATCTCGATATCCATTCTGTTACAGGTTTCAGCTGCGTAGATAACTTCAGGGAGGCAAGTCCAGACTATTTTTGGTGTAATGTCTGTGAATATTCGTTTAAAATCCAATAACTCTGCAGCCTGTTTTGTTTGTTGGCGATCCAGAGAACTTGCAGCACCAGATGAGAAGAGTAGAATATTACTTGACAAATCTCGAGCTGCTTTCGCCAGAAGAGAACTGTCCAACCCTCCTGAGAACAACACCCCACAGTTCCTGCCTCTTATTGTTTCTAGAGAATCCCTGAAATATTTCTCTAACTTATCCAAAGCCTTCTCTTGTGAACCCTCCCAGGAACTGTATTCCTTCGAATACGATGACCCACTCTGTGATTTTCCATCCCAAGCAATTTGATAAATCTCATTCGGGGCAATCGGTCTGACACTTGAGAAGCCTGCATACCAAAGACACTTCTTCTCAGTTGCTAGTAAGATCGAACTCTCATCTTCCGCGATGTACATAGCACGCTGTCCATCACCTGATTTCCAAATGGTGACTCCCCCATTGTGGATTCTAATAGCTACGAAATTCTGTAACTCGTCTGAATCAAAACTCCCTAGACCCTCATCTTGGTTGATAAGAAATTGATGTACAGTCTGGACATAGCTGCTATCGAGCATATTCAATGAGTCCACAACATAGAGATTTTCTGCTTCTCTTGTGAAGAGGTCTACGTTTTGATTTGTTCTCACACCGATAGACACTCTGGAAAAGGCTGCATCTGATATGCTGGTGAATTCATCTGCATTGAGGTTTCTGATACTTTGAAATTTTCCCCTGTGTTCTAGGAAAGTTAGGAGTGGTTGAAGATTTGGTGTTCCTTCTTTCGTCCTATTAATTTTACAGATTATTCCGACCATCGCAAACGAATCTCGGACCCATTCTCAGACTCTGGAGGATTTGTTGATACTCATTAAAGCAGATGATACAAAATATGCATCTACTAAAGCGGGACCTCAACGAGCTTGACTTCTTGAACACCCGTGATTCCATTCAGATGTTTTTCGAAATCTTCGACACTCATCTGTAGCTGTTCTGGAGTGAAGTAACACTCATAGTAGCATTGGTTTGCTGCCTGACAGATACCACTAGTAAACAGGATGTCTTCGAGTCCAGCCTTCTCGAAAATTGATGTCAGTTCTTCAAGGAAACTCTTACTAAGCTTCTCAATCCCCAATCGGAGATAGTAAACTTGACTGGATTTCACAGGATAGATTTTTACATTCTTGTCCTTGATGACCATAATTGCTAGACCATAGGATTCAGTTATTCCACTAACAAAGTCACCTGGTAATGTTAGGACATTTCCCTTCTCAATCTTCAAAACTCTCGCCTGAGTCATCTCTTTGTTACTCAAATCCTATTCCTCCGGACTAAGGAATTGTACCCTCCCCTCGTGGATATATCTCTTGCGCAATGTGAGGATTCTACTGTCAAAGAAGATTATGGGTCAATCTCTGCTTCTTAACCATGACCTAAGTCTTCTAACAGCACCGATGTCTGGTTTTTCTACAATACGAAGTGACCATTCTTTAGGTCGAGCTTGTGAATAGTACTCGAGAAAAGCTACGCCCCCCTCCGACCGAAGCCTTTCCATTTCCTGTAGTCTGACTTGTAGCCATGCTTTCCTGGAGATTGGCATTCGGGAAGTAGCAATGTCAAAAAGAGTTGGTTGAAGATCAAAGACAAGAGCTCTCTCACTCATGTATTCAAGAATTCCTTCTTGTAATGTTGTAGTTATAGTATCCTTATTGGTGAAGAATGAGGCCGCGACTGACATGTTCGGATATTTGTCTGGAATTCCTAGGACAAATTGGCAGGACCTTCTGAACTTTGAAAGGTGTGTTGCTGCATCAAGAAATAGGAGAGTTTCTGGTTTTCCTTCAAACTCATTATCTGAGATTTCAATCTCACTATCAAGTTCAACTTCATGTTGTTCCATTACTGATTGTATTAGCTGATCCGTTACTGGCGGGAGGTTATCATCTGAGATGTCCTCATAGGTCAGGGAATCTTCCTCAATCTCACTCTCTTCTTCCTTTATCGTTTCCTCAGGTTTTGGTTTTCTCCTCTTCCTGTATTGTGGGGCAACATAACCAATGTCTTCGACTAAATGCTGAAGGACTAACGGAAGAAATAGATCATAGAGTGTGCCTCTAGTTTCAGTAATCAGTAATACTGGCTTGAAATTGGCCACTGCATCGGAAAGTCCAGAATCATATTCCGGAGTATCGTCAAAGAACTTGCGAAGATTCTCAATTGAATATCCGCTTGTCACTCTCTCGGTCCATTCCTTATAGACTTCCTTTACTTCTGCTTTACGACGATCCTTAACTAAACTCACGAACTTACCTAGGTACTTGACCCCTCGTGAAACAGCAGTTGCTGGACTGATGAATACAGTCATCATTCCTACAGCCTCGCCCGCATATTCGCTAGATTCTGCACTCTTGATCTTCCCTAGAACCTCCTCGGTTAGAGATGGAGGTCCAAGTTTTTCGACTAAGACTTCGTGCATCCCATCAAAATCCTCGAATGACGCGTCTCCAGGACCGATGTCTTCTCCGACAGGAGAGGCATCCGACAGCACCTCTGCAAATCTATTTGGTCTAGTAACTAACCAGGCGAGAGGAATCTTGAGAGCTGTATAATCATGCATGTATGTTCGATCTGATTCTTTCGGACCAAAGTAGTACTTCACGGCGCCGGGAAACATATTATCAAAGATTTCCATAAACTGTTCGAAACCCTGTGTGGTACTCAATCCCATCTCTGCTCTTTCCAGTGCGTCGGCAACAAAGACAAGTCCCGCCTCTTTCTTCTT
>DAOWDY010000076.1 GCA_030638785.1 Candidatus Thorarchaeota archaeon | reverse complement strand
CAGAGATTTGAGACTGAGGAATTAAACAAGCAATGGTATGATGACAACTATTGGACCTCAATCCAGCAATCAACTTCGAAGATCGATGAGATGATTGTTGAATTCAACGAACGAGTGGGTCTACTGTAACCATCTAACAAAGAAGGTGAACCACATATGGGGGACTTCACGATAGTCTATGAAGGTCCCTCTGGACGGCAAGAAGAGGAACTGACTGACAACTCAACGCTTAACCTCTATATGAGAGCAGCGACAAGAGTCAGTCTTGAGGCTGTTAGGCATAATAGTGAACTCACGATTCTTGAGCTTTCCAAGAATCAATTGGAATCGATTGATCTTGAACCTCTTCGTTCTTGTTCGAAATTGGAGCAAGTTCGAATGAGAAGCAACCGACTCACATCAATTGATCTGTGGCCACTCATTGAACTTACCTCTTTAGAAGAAATTGATTTGGTAGATAATCGAATCCATGAAATTAACATTACACCACTGATTGGTAAAGTGAATCTCTTGCTAGATGATTCAGTTACTGTAAGTATTGACAACGTTCTCCGATATTTAGTGAGTGGAAAAGATACTGCCACACTTAGACTCTGCAAGCCATCTGGTGAAACGCTTGTATCGTCCCCTCGTATTCAATGGCGGCAATATTCCGACCTGAGTGATGAGTATGGTTGGGAAACAGTTCATTACAATACATTATGCATCCTCGAAGGTCTGGATGAGCGATGCTGGTTCAGGGCTCAGAAAGGACTACTAGAGGGGTTGGGAATATCAGAGCTCTCAGGATTTGATGGTGATCCCGCACTAATACTTCAAAACTTCTATGACTCCACAGAGTTTCATTCTATTCGGTCAAGAGTAATTGATGTTGTTATTGGATTGCTCGACGAACAACTCAGCTCTGGTGGTCCCACTATGTTCCTGGATGTTAAGAAAATGGTCGGCACACGTGCCTCAAAATTAATCCCGCTAATAACTACGCTACGAGACTCTGAAGTTGAGAACGCAGTTGTACAGATTGGTGGGAATAGAGCTAATCTTCTTCCGCTTTGGTTGACCCATTGGGGATTCGAAATATTGAGTGTGCTCCGATTTGGTCTAACAACAGATATTGATGGTTTGGATTTGATTCAGAGGAATTTCAAAAAGCTTGGTTTTGAACTTGAAACTGAGAATACGGATCCTGTAGAAATAGAAACTCCCAAGAATATGTCTAAGGGTCTCATTGATTTTGTCTATGGAATCGCAAGTATGAATTGATTCAACTTGGATGTGATCATTTTCAGTACAATAAGCTTCCTTAGACTAAGGACCTGCTTGTCTTCGTACAATAATACCCTGCAACTCTTGCAAGAGAACTAATGGCTTCAGAAATATTCCGAAAAACTGGGAGACCCTCCTCAACAAAAACATTCCATGCGGTTGTTCTAGCTTCAGGGTATGCAACCTCCGGAATCGAAACTAGGACTGGTTTTTGATGAGTATCCATAACTTCTTTTCCAACCTTCGCCATTGCACCCCAATAATCTACGAGAAAATCCTGTGCTTCCATGATAGTAGCAACTTGGTGCATGTTATGAACATCAGCTTCCAAAATGACCGAATCGAACTTCTTCTCTTGCCCCACAATAGAGATTACTTTTTTCATGGTCCCATCGTCGTAATAATCAGCAGCAAGATCAATTGGGTTTCCGAGTCCGGTGCCCACATCTCTGATGATATCATCGAGTCTAGATACTGTTTCCTCTGAGGTTCTAGGTACTTTGAGACCCTGTTCAATACAGAGGTCGGTGTAGATAACACTCGTCCCTCCGCTAATTGCCACCAGACCAACATTGGGAGATTTTGGTGGAGGGCAGAGAGAGAAAACACTCAGAGTGGCAACCAAATCTTCGAGTGTTGAAACTGATGGAACATTGGCTTGCTTGAATGCAGCTTGCCAGATATCTCTGCTACCTGCAAGTGCTCCAGTGTGGGACGATGCTGCTCTAGATCCTTCGGCAGATCTACCTCCCTTCAGTACTACAATTTGCTTCTTCTCAGATAATTGTTTGAGTGCAGAGAACAATTGTTTTCCTTCATTCGTTCCTTCAATGTAGGCTCCTACAACCTTAGTCCTTTTGTCCTCAATGAAGAATTCGAGAATTTCTGTTGGAGTAACATCAATGGAGTTTCCAAAGCTGAAGAGTTTACTGAAACCGATACCAGATGCAACGCCAGTAGTATAAGTTGCGATTGCAACACCGCCAGACTGAGAGAGAAAACCAACATCTCCTATTCCTCTCTTTGCAGTAGGCATGAAAGCAAAACCGAGACTAGGATCACAAAGACCCATACAGTTGGGTCCGATTACTCGTGTTGGAAGACTTCTAGCGAGAATCTTGAGTTCATTTTCGTACTCTCTTCCTTCCTCGTTTCCGAGTTCACCATAGCCACTAGTAAACACTGTTACACCTTTAGCTCCTTTGGCCGAACACTGCTTCAGAACTTCTGGGACATATTTTCGAGGTACTGCAATTATCGCGTAATCAATATCTGTAGGAATCTGATTGATGTCTGTAAGAATCTCCTGACCCAGAACATTGCCACCACTTCTTGAAACTAGGTGAACATTCAGGGTATGATCCCACTGTAGCATGCTGTGAGCCCAGTAATGTCCGAGCTTCATTGACACACCTACTATTGCGACAGACTTGATATCAACAACATCAGCCAGTGTGGGTCGATTAACAGGGCTCATCGTTTTTGCTCCAAAGGCTAGCGGCCCAGATTTTACAGACATTTAAGAGTAGTGCAATCGCCTCAATCTTTAACCAATCTAGAGAATATTAGTTCTTGGAGTCGTTATCATGTGGGGCAAGTACAGCCCATTCGGAGTCTGTCGCAAGTATCGAAACTATCTAGTCTTATCACTGGCATTTTCGATTCTTCTAATACCCATACTTGATACCGCAATCGTCCAACGTGATAGGAATAGAAACATGTTATACGGAGAGCTATTTCTGACAAATGGAGTATCCGTTTATGACCTGACTGACCAAGAACTAAATGAAACATATTCCATTCCTGAGGATCATCTTCTTACTGGAGTGCTGAATGTTTCTTATGAGTATCCAGTAGTGACTCTGGTATTCTTTGCATCCCTCGCAGCGTTAGAGCCCGGGACTTTCGGACCCCATTACTTGGCTAATATTGTCCTTGCAATCATTATGCATTTCAATATGGTTCTCTTTCTCTACATAGGACAGGATCACTGGGATAAAAAGTGGTTCAAACACTTCTTTCTTCTATACTACATTTTTGGGATAACTCTAGCTATAGGGTTTGGAAAGGCGGAACCTCTAGTAGATCTGTTCTGGTTGATATCGCTGGCACTCTATCGAAATGAAAAGATACTTGGTAGTGGTGCAATGTTGGGTGTTGCAGCTCAGACTAAACTATATCCCGCAATGACCCTACCCATAATCGCAATCGCAAACCCTCTGTTGATTATCTCCTTTGTCATTGTAGCTGGGATCCTATTCCTCCCAATGCTTTTGGCTGGGATTAACTACGATACACTGATTCAACATCTCCTAAATAGCACCTCATATGCATCTACGATCTCGAATCCATTTTACCTAGGCCTAGTGGGAGTGAATCCCTTAGCAGTTGTTGCACCAACTGTTCTCATCATCACGTTTCTCTACTGTATCCTGGAAACAAGAAACTATCGCGGCATTCCTGTCATCACGATAAAACTTCGAACCCGTAAATGGCAGAGCATAGTAATATTCGCTCTTCCTTTGGTTCTCATACTCTTCTCTTGGGTTCTCATCTGGTATTATTATTGGTTCATAATCCCTGTTTTGTATCTGCGCGACGAACAGGACCAACGCAAGTATCGATACATGTTCATAGGAATTCTATTAGCTCACTTTCTAGGTGTTTTCTTGAACTTCGAATACTTTCTTTCTGGTCCAATTTTAGAATTTCTTGGTCATTTGAAACTCATTTAGTGCAAGAATATAAGGAATGTTTTTACAGGACGTTGTTTCAAAAAGGAAGTGTCTGGCACTACATAACGAAAGCGCTTTATGGCCTGTAGATTCAGACTGGATGGCTCAATACTGGCAAACACGTTCGGAGCAAAACAATTACAGTATGATAATTTGGAGATAGAATTGAATGCGTGTATATTTAGATGCAAACTTCTTCATCTCAGGGTTCAGCGAGAGACCGAAAGATGTCTTATTGATTAAAGAGGCAGCTGAGAAGATTGGAATGGAATTGTGGATTACTCGTCAGGTATTCCAAGAGCTCAGATGGTATCTTCGGAGAGAAGCAGAGCACATTGTCCAGATTGATGAAACGCTAAAGAAGGACATTAAGGAATTGATGGAAAGCATCAATCGACCTGAGAGTTCACTTCCACAACCTAATGATATGTCTCTTATTCTTGGCGCCATGCGTTCAAAAGACTCGAAGATTGTAACTAGTGACTTGAAGCTTCTGAATACAATTGAAGACCTCAAGATTGAGGTTGAAGGAATTGTTGGTTCCGCATTCGTTCTTGAATTATACGAATCGATTGATGATGATAATCTCAAGAAGAAACTTACTACAATCAGAGAAAGGATTTACACTGAAGAAGTCAGATACAGCATCTCCAGAAGCGAATCATATGACCCAGTCACACGTATTCGGATTATTGAGGAGCATGCCATGCGAGTTTTGCGTGAGGTGAAGCGACCCGCTGGTGCTCTTGATCAAAAGCTTTCTAGAGGTCAACCCCTCTTTGTGCTAGATTTCCTTGAAGACATCAAGGCGGGAATTCCCACGATGTTTGAGGATTTCAAAGAAGGAAAGTATGACACTCTAGCGCGTGAGATTGAAGCTGTACAGACAGAGATAGAACGACTTCTCATTGTGTCTACACTCACTGAGGACCATGATACTCATGAAAAGCTAGTTGAGCATGCTGCTGATCTAACACTCTTTCTATACTACCTTGAAATGATTTGCCACCTTTACAGAGGAACTAGAGACGGTGTTGAAGATGCTCTTGCGATTAGTGATGAAGCATCACGTCTTCTAATGTTTGCAGGTGTTAAAGACGATTCTTTGAAAGCGTCAGTATTCTTTGTTAGAATTATCATTGCGCTTATTCGTGAAGATTATGATGAGATTGACTACTTCTATAGTCTTTATGATAGTCTGCTCAAGCGTCTTGGTCTTGATGATATGATGGAAACCTCAGAGGGCCTCTATATCACCATGCAAATCCTCAGGAAATTCATGGGTGGTTTTTCACTTACCAAGACCAAACTAGAATACCCTGATGCCACAATAGCCATGTTGAATGATATTGCTAAATACGCCATTCAATTTGATGATCATGATAATGCATGGCAATTATCTGTTACTGCTTACAAGATTGGTGTTGCATATGGAAAACAAGATGGAGCAGAATCATCCTTCCAGATGCTCTACAAAGTTTCCTCATCGACTCACGACAGATTGAAACCTGCTCTGGAGAAGATTGCAGAACATGCACTGAAGGTTTTCGTCAAGAAAGGATGGGATACTGCAACAGTTACTCCTATACTTAATGAGATCCAAGGGAACATGCCCCCACTCGATATCAAAATCTCTGACAAACCTGTTACTGTGAGTAAACTTCCTGATGTTCTTCATGGATGGATGGATGTACTATCAATCGAAGTAATCGATGAAGTTGAAACACTTGTTGTTCGAAATAATGCTCTCCATACTCGAGTTGGAATCGATATCTCACAACATCCCACACTCAACAAGCTCAAAACTGGTCACAAGGTTGCTCTTACCAAAGGTAAATTTAGCGCAGCTACAGCATCTGAAGATGTAAAGAATAAATATGCCGTTACTCTTATGTTAACACCTAGTAAGGGAGCGGAAGTTTCCTTTGAAGGCGAATATGGATTCAGCTACTTGAACTTGGCTGAACCAGAAGAAGTATGATATCGTGAGGACAATGAAATGGATCTAATATTCGGAGTAATTCTGGTCATTGGAACTATTCTAGCAATAGTCTTCAACTACTATCTCAACAAAGCCCCTGGATCAGACCCAGAGGACTTTAAAATTGGACCGGAAGAATTAGGGCTAAAGTGTGATTGTTATCTAAACACTGTCATCGTTGCAGGTATAGCCGCACTCGCTGTGTCCGCTGTTTCAACTTCATTTGATACTCGACTTGATTTCTATATCATCGCTATAGCAGTATTTGCCGTTGTAACCTTAGCAGGTATCATTGGTCGAAGGCATAGATATCGTGATTGGAAGGAGATGGCGCACATCCTAAAACGATCCGTTCCAACGATGGTCGATCGTCCGACTGGCTCTGTTGACTACATATTTGATGAGGACGATGAAGAACAAACAGATGAGGAGTAGCATCATCTGGTTTCATCAGATACTTTGTCTTCTTTGAGATTAGGGACCTTTAAGGCAATAAGAGTAAGCCCCTCATCATGGTAAGTTTCAAACCAATGCGCCTCACCTGGATCTGCTACAACAACATCACCAGGGTCGAGATCAAGAATAGTATCTCCAACTCCCATCCGTGTTCGATTCAATACAACGAAGATCTCTTCAAGTATGGCATGGGCATGGGGTACTGTTTTTGTATTCCTTGGAACCTTGACAACAATCACACCGGTGCTACTCGCTGGTGAGGATAGCGCGATATCTGCAACATAGCTCGCAGTGTATCCTGCTCGTCCCTTTGTTTCTGATTCCGATATTCGATAGATCTTCATATTCGCTCGCTGAATCTAAAGAATACGCCCTGATGAACCTAGTGATTCTCTTCGCCTATTCCTTATTCAAATAATTCGAGAACTATTACGAAAAATAGAACACATTACAACACAGTATCTTTTTAGGTCAGAAGACATTGGTAGCTATGCGAGTCGAAACTAGATACTGGAGAGGAGTATATAGTTTAGAATCTTCGGAGGACGATTAGTGCAATTGCGAAAACTGATCCTGCTTGTTGTTCTAGTGATGCCCCTATTGCTTGGCGGACTTGTTCTAGCACCGATGTCATTAGGGACCTCGTCACAGAGGATTCCTGAAACAAATACACATGAAACAGGATCAGGTCATGTTATCGAAATTGACGCCAATGAGATTGTAAATTCGTATACTCTTTCAGAAGTCCCTACAGAAAGAACAGGAACTGGGGACTCGCTGTTCGCATCCGAATATGGAAATAGAACTGACTCATTTACAGATGAACGACTCGATTATGATTCTGGTACAGGTACGACATCGACAACAAGCCTTGCAGTTCCTATGGGTGAGGACTGGGAAGGATACACTGTATTTACTAATGTCACAAGTGTTACTGAGAATAGAACATGGGTGACAAACTCCGATTTTGATGTGAACCAGAATTGGACTTGGCTGAGCTATGATGAACCCTCAATCTATGGTCCTTCTTATACTAACGCGATGACCACTGGATGGCTTTCTAATGGTGGAGTCGGTGGAACAGGTTGCGCAAGATTCCAGATGGATGGCTATTATTATAATGCAGGTGGAGGTCTCTACGGTGATTGGTATGATGTTGGAGACAAAGCATATGCTGTTCAGAACTTGACCATCAATAGAGGTGACGTAACATCTGTCGGTATTGAACTGGATTATTGGGCAGATATCAACTGGGGGAGCATGACAGGGTTCTTTGAGATCTTTGTAGCTGTAGGTGATCCGGACAATGGTGGATCGTACCTCTGGCAGAAATCATTTGATGCGATCGCATCATCAACAAACTGGCTACAATCAGGATATGTTGATGTTGATCCCTCTGTACTTACACTCCCCAATGTATCTCTGTGGGTGGGTCTAAGGACCACTGCGTTCGAATGGTGGCGTCCTGATGTTGAACCTCAGGCTCGTGTTGACAATCTTGTTGTATACATTACAGCTAAAGCAACACCAGAAGACCTCAACTTGCAGATGAATGGAATTGATGTTGATAATGTTCTAGAGATGGGAACTCCAGTCTTCGGTCTTGGCACAGCTTGGTATGTTCCTGCTGCAGCTGATATCTACAAAGATGGTTTCGCATTTGCTAACTTCTCTTGGACTCCCATCCCAAATCCCCCCGATCCAGATTATGATATAAACTTAGCAATAGATGTAGATGTTACTATCTATGCTAGGAGATATGACGTCGCATCGGTGAGTGATACTGAACTTTTTACTCTTGGCGATAATTATGTAGCTACGAATGATTCTGATGTCAGATGGGACACAAACCATTATGCTGCAGTACCAGGAGGTTTTTCATCAAAGTACTTCTTCAATGTGACACTACCCCAAAACCGGGATATTGATTTCGTTGCAGAACCTTATTTCCGAGCTGTTAATCTCACATCGGGATGGAATCTCGGTGATCCCGGAGACGCTTCCGTCAATGTTTCAGTTTTTGAAATAACTACAACAAATCAAAACGGATTCTGGTATCTGAAAGGGTCATCACCAAACATGGTAAATAACCTGGAGGTTTGGGACCCCACTGGGAGCCAATGGGTGACCACTGATATCTTTCGAGCTGATGAGAACACTCGTTTTCGAGCTTCTTTGCCAACTGGATATGCAACGGATATTGTCAACTTCACAGTTTATTCTCCAGATAGTACAATTTGGATTGAACTGCAGGCAACTGTAGATGGTTCTGGATATGCAGTCAGTGAGTATGTGAACCTTGATGCCTACAATGCTTCTGTTGGTGCGTGGGAGGTCCAGGCCTTTGTAGTAGACTCTGTTTCTGGTGGATCTATTCACAATGCTGGATTCTTCAAGAGAAACTTCAATGTCGACCACAGTACGTCGATGTCAGTAAAATATCCAGTAGGTTCTGAAGTAAGTTGGAGTGCTAACGTAACATATGGTGAACTTGTACTTCTACAACTTAGAGTAAACGATACTGATAATGGTGACTTACTTGCAGGTGGGACTCTCGCATATGACTGGGCAGCTGGAACTGGTTCATTAAGTGACCTAGGTACTGGTGAATACAGTATAACATTGGATACAAACGACCTTCCCTCAAACGGACAATATGACATTGATTTGGACTGGACAAAGAGCTATTTTGATTCTATAGTAGAAGTATTCACACTGAACGTTATTTATACAACGGAACTATTCTCTTCAGATGCTCCAGGAGTTGACGTTCCGAGTGGATATAATGCGAATCTCAGTGTTGAATTCAAGGACCAGACCCTTACAGGTATCGATGGAGCAACTGTAACAAGCAATTGGACTCTTCTTGATGACTACACTGTTACGCCAGATGGAGGAACACCTGGTAAGTATCTATTAAGTTTTGAAACTGATGCAGTACCATTGGGAACCTATTCAGTAATGATAACGGCAAGCAAGGATTTCTTTGAATCCCGCACCATAATCCTTTCCATTCAGGTGCGAGAGCTATATACTTCAGCAATCCCCTCAACTAGTCTACTCTCGCTGCCTGTAGGATACACAACCTCTTTCACAATAACTTATACCGACACTGATCACAATATTCCAATCACAGGGGCAGCGAGTGCAATCTCATGTAATTGGTCAAGCATTCACTCCTATGGTGATCTAAACT
>DAOWDY010000049.1 GCA_030638785.1 Candidatus Thorarchaeota archaeon | reverse complement strand
ATCTGGTTTGACTGATGAAGTCCAACTCCACCATATCGTCTCGCCATATCAAAAAGTTCCTTCTTCCTTGTGCCTCCAATCCCTGGTCCGTCATCTGCAACTTTGATCACATACCCTTTCTCTTCTTCTTCCAGAGTTATCCAGACATTCTTTGATTCACTAGGATTGTGCTCGATACCATTCATGATGATGTTCGTAATTAGAAGTTCAAGATAATCATCTGCCATCACTTCTGCATCTGTAACATTAATTATTGATTCGAACTTGGTTCTTGCTGAGTGATGCTCCATCGCCTGTACGATACTCAGCAACGAATCTGAAAGAGATCTTTTAACCAACGGCATTGCAAGAAGGTGTTCAGTTGCACGAACTTCTTCAATGAGTCTTGAACATCTCTGGACTGCCTCTTCAATGATTCCGAAGAATGATGTCCGGACCTCTTCTTCTGTTGCTGTTCTAAGCAGTGTTGCACTATTCATGATAACCTGTAGCTGTTGGCGAATATCATGTCCCATCAGATCAAGATAGAGCGTCGCTCTGTCCTTTTCTGTTCTAACATCTTTCTCAGCCTGTCGTCGATCTGAGATGTCAACCCATATTGTTTGAATTGCTGATACGCCCTGATAATCAATGGCCTGCGCATAAGCCTCCATCCATCTGAAGGATCCGTCACCTCTAACAAATCTGTACTCGTGTCTTGGTGACACAGGCCTCCTGTCATGCATTGCAGAAACCCTGTCCCTAAGAACTGCCCTGTCATCGGGGTGGAGCAATGTCCAGACATCCTCTCCCTTCAGGTCTTGGATCTCTTCAATTGAGCGACCCACCATTTCAGCAAAGGCCTTATTCACATATACAAAGCCCTCCTCCGTAACTACGGTAAGCCCCTGTAGGCTTTGTTCAGCGAGGGTCCTGTACTTGGTCTCAGATTTTCTGATGATTTTCTCTGCCTCTAATTGCTCTGTAACATCCTCTTGCGCTCCCATTAGTCCTATGATGTTTCTTTTACCATCGTATAGAGGCACTATTGTTGTTCGAAGCCAAGCATCATTTCCATCAGCTTGGAGGTGCAATTCTATCCTATCGAATTGAGGTTCACCAGATTCTATTACTTCTCGATCAATCTTTCTAAACTTCTCTGCCTCTTCGTGTCGCCACGCGAGGTCAAAATCCGTTTTCCCGACGATCTTCTCAGGAGTTCCTACACCTGATATTCGGGCGAAGTTTTCATTGCAACCTAAGTAGTTAAGGGCAGTGTCTTTCCAGAAGATATGTTGAGGTATATGTTTGAGCACAAGTTGTAACATGTCTTGTGAAGCCTTCAGCTGTGACTGTGCAATTTTACGGCTGGTAATATCAATTACATGAACTTGAAGAGCTTTTTCTCCACCATAGATTATATTGCTAGAAAACGCCTCAACCCATCTTACTGTTCCATCTCGCCGTACCAATCTGTATTCATAGGGTGAGGGTACATCTTCTCCTGCATTTCTTCTTGCAGCTAAGTCCAGAAGGTACTTTCTGTCATCAGGATAAATTAGATTCCATTGTGTTTCTGAATCGAATGAGAGTATCTCTCCAGGTGTGTATCCCACCATTGCAGCAAACGCAGGATTGACATACACATACTTGCCGCTCTGGATGACGGTTAATCCCTGTAATGACATTTCAGCGAGGGTTCGATAACGCTCTTTGCTCTCCGTAAGTGCCGCTTCTGCTTTTCGTTTTTCAGTTATATCGACAAGAGTTCCAATGAATCCGAATAGATTGTCATCTTGGTCATACAGCCCTCTAGGAGATGTTTCAGTGTATAGAATTCTGCCATCCTTTGCCCTCCACGCCACTTCAAAAGTTCTAACAACTCCTCTCTCTCTTGTTTTTATCCAGTTCTTTACACTTTCTTGAAGGTCTTCGATAATGTATTCATGGAAATGCTTTCCAATGGCCTCACGTAAAGAATAGCCGAGCATTAATTCAAAACTTGGATTCACATATGTTATGACCCACTTGTCATCAACCATGATAAGCCCTTCATTCATAGACTCGACAAGTTTCCGATATCGTCCTTCACTATATAGCAGAGCATCCTTCGTCTGCTTCATTTCCGAAACATCGGTAATTACTGCAAAGGATCCCTTATACTCTCCATTTTGGTCAATTAGCGGCGCCCCCGAAACAACCGTTGCTACAAGACTTCCTGATTTGGTTAGCCATGACATCTCGTAATCTGATGACTGGCCCTCCTTTCGTTTTCCGATATTCTCTTCTAATACTCTCTTATTATCCTCATCTACAAATTCTGTAATCTCTTTCCCCAGCATCTCTTGAGGGTTATACTCAAGGAGTTCTTCAAACCTTTTGTTCACATACAGGAGTGTTCCGTTGTCATCTATAACTCCGAAGGCATCATTTGTAGAATCCATAAATGCACGATATCTTAGAAGCTCATCGTCAGGATTCTGTCTATCTGGGTGTTCGGTCATATCAACAGCACCTGGAGGAAGATACAGCACGCTACAAGTCCGCATGTATATCTCTCCCTAACAGGGAATCTGACCCTATTCTCCTTTTTGGCGATGCAGTAAGTGACATTTCTGAAACGGAAGAGGTTGATCCATCTCAACAAGAGTGACATTACGTATGAAGGGTTATTCAGAAGATGGGTTTTGGATTGGAAATTGGGCAGGAAGATTAATGACAGTGTGTTGTGACATTAGCTGCTGCAGGAAATGGTTGGTCCTGTAAAACTCTAATGATTAAATGGAGTAATTGGAAATGAAGGAAGTGAAAGTTTCGAAATTCGAAGACTTGAAGGTCGGTGATTTTGCAGAAGTCATCCGTACTATTTCAGAAGATGATATTCAGAAATTTGGTGAACTGAGTGGTGACTTAAACCCTCTACACTTCAATGAAGAATGGGCGAAGACTACAAGATTCAATGGACGTATTGCACATGGTGCTCTCATTGCTGCGTTCATCAGTCAGGCTATTGGTATGAAACTACCCGGACCGGGAATTCTCTATCTTGGACAACAGTTGAGTTTCAGAGCCCCAGTGAGGATTGGAGATACTATAACTGTACGTGCCTCAGTTATCGAGAAGATTGATGAGACGCGCCGTGTCAGGATTGACACAACCTGCACCAATCAGGATGGGCAGAATGTTGTTCTAGGTGAGGCACTGATTTCGTTCAAGTTATTTGAGTAGATTACATTCAATTCTTCTTTGGCAATTCAATAACGAATTTTGCACCCATGGCATGAGTTCCGGGCACTCTATCTTCCACCCATGCTCTCCCCTCATAGCGTTCTGTGATTCTCTTCACGAGTGTTAATCCCATTCCCGAGCCCAAGGTTCTCCCTTTCTCAAGACGACTGAATAGTTCTTCTTTTCTATCATCAGGAATTCCTGCTCCCCTATCCATTATCGCAATTCTCACGAAACCCTCGGAATATCCGGACTCTACAATTATCTCAATAACTCCCTCATCAATCATATTGAACTTCATTGCATTATGAATAAGGTTGTAAAAGAGATCAATCAGGAATTCATCTGCAAGAACGATGACTTCCTCAGGTTTGAATTTTATATCAATTTGTATATCTTTCTCTGGAAACCCATGTTGAACGAGAAGAATTGCATTTGCTATAACGCCGTGTAGGTCTAGAGGTTGAAGAATGAGTTTCTCGTCCACCTCCATCTTAGAAAGTTTGCGAACATTCTCAATCAGTTGTATACCTCGACTGACCTGGTCTCGAATTGCCTTAGAATGCCTTGTAGCTTCTTGAGATAGGTCTTCTCTCCGTAGGAGTAACTCTGCTCCTACCAGTATTCCTTGATGGACATTGTTAATATCATGCGCCATAAGATCGTTAAAGAATTCAGCTCGTGCTCTAGCAAGCTCCAGCTCAATCTTGGTCTTGGTCAATTCAGTTATATCCCTCATAGTTGAGAGCCGGGCAAGATTATCTTCGTACTGCACGTAGTCCACATTTTGAAGGACATCAATTTCCTTGCCATCCTTCCTCCTCATCTTGATTTCAGCGTCTCTAACCTTCCTTTCTTTTTCGAGGACTGTTTTGATTTTCTCTCTGTCTTCAGGACTGGTATAAAATTCCAAGGCTGATTTCTCCTTCAGCTCTTCCGTGGGATATCCTAACATTTCTTGCATTGACCTATTTACATCCAAGATTTCTCCATCTTCTCTAGATACTGCAATCGCAATAGGTGCCGCACCAAAGAGAATCTCATATTTCTCCTTCTCTGAACGAAGTGCTTCGCTAGTCTTTTTCTTCTCAGTCGTGTCTCTAATACTCCCAAGCATTCCTTTGAAATTCCCTTCTTTATCTCTCAGTAGAGATGCTGAGAAGCTAGTTGGAAATACTTCTCCGTTCTTTCGAACAAAGTAGTAATCCTCCTGTTCAAGAAAACCTTCTTCATAGAGTCTTTTTTCACGGGCCTTAGCT
>DAOWDY010000050.1 GCA_030638785.1 Candidatus Thorarchaeota archaeon | reverse complement strand
TTGACAGGATGATGAAGAATATCTTCGATGTCTTTCTCCTCTCCTTGGATGTTGGTTTGCTCTTCTCCTCCGCAAGTGATGCAAACTCCTTCTCCCAATATTGGTCATGCTCATTCATCGAAACGCCTCAATCCGTCCTAAGATTCTTTCTTCTTAAGGTCTGTCTTGGTGAAAGGTTTGTACAGTGAGGGTGTTCATCTCGGAAATTACAGAGAAACAAATGACCATCCAAAACTGTACTTACACCGAACAGAAGCTTTATATTAGAACTGTACATTATTACAGTTAGTTGATAGATAATGTTTGAAGACATAGACGATTTCGATTGGGATGAAGAGTCCGACTCCGATAATGGAGAAGACTCAGAATCTGACATAGAAAAGCTCGAAGAGATTGAGGATGAGCTAATTGACAAAAAGGATGAGCTGACCGACCGCGAAGATGAGATACACGATAAAGCAGAAGACATCAGGGAACATATCGAAGACGCGCGGGAAGAAGTTGAAGAGGGGTCAAGTGAAGCTGAAGAGCAGTTGGAAGATATCTCAGAAGAACTTGAAGGGATGTCTGAGATGCGCCGCGAGCTCGAAGACATTCGCCGTATGAAGGAAGAACTGCGAAAAGAGATTGAAGGTGTTCGTCGAGAGAAAGAAGACCGTGTCCGTAGAGGTAGACGCCTTCATGGCCAACCAAAACCTCCACGTCCACCTAGACCAGTTAAACCGCCTCGTGCTCCCCGAGCTCCAAGGCGAGCTGCAATCATTGACTTCTCATCTTTGACTGATGACCTCGAAGATATGATGGATGGTCTTGGCGAACAGATTGAGGCCGGCTTGAAGTCAGTTGGTGACATCAGGATACCTCACCTTCGACTAGCCACGAAGGGAAAGCGTAGAAGAGTCAAGCGAAAGAAGTCCAAGGAATATGAAAAAATACCTCCTGAAAGAATAGCTCACGTCATAGGTCCACTAGGAAGTGAGGAACGACTGAAGCTATTGAATTTTCTCAAAGAAGGTGGCAAGACATTCAACGAACTTGAAACCTACACTGGTAAGACTGGTAGCTCACTCACCCACCACCTATCTCCACTTGTTGAAGCAGGATATGTGATCAAGGGTGAAGTTAGAGGAACTTACTATGTATCAGTTGAAGGACGTCTAGCATATCGCCTTGCCCAATGGCTCACTAGCAGACTCGAAGAAGAACGAATCTTGACCGATGTGAAGGCGAAGAAGCTAGATGAACATGCGAAAAATGATACTGATCTCAAAAATGGCAAGGTTACAATTACAATTGATGACGATGAGGATGATATCTAATGAATCTAATAGTCGATGAGAAGATGATGAAGACCCTTGAAGAGTACAAGGTAATTGACTCTGAGAAGGCTCTTGTGACCGTTAGGCCAGACACACTTTGGTCCTACATTAAGCAAGGTGAGGACAACGTGGGTATTGCATTCCATGGATCTGCAAAGTTTGCAATTGATGCAATCGTTGAAACTGAGAGTGGGGCTTATGGTGAGGCTATATCCGGCGAACTTGCAGGGATACAACTCTATCTGGGTGCCAACGAGTTTGAGAAAGTATCAACGATGGCTTCTGAGAGTGATCTTTCCAGATTTGGGTATCCCAGTTACTTCGCGTTTCGGCAAGCTGTAGAGGGAAAACTCGATTCAAAGAGTAAAACCTACGGCGATAAAATTGACATCCGAGGCGATGGAGGAATCCTGATTGGTGAGGATAACCGAGAAACAAAGATTGTACTTGTGGTGAGTAGAGACAACACAGTCTTCACTTATGGAAAGAATGTATTCGTCCTTAATGACAAGAACATGGTTGCAGTCAATAAGGAAAGAGTAGCTATTGGTGGTGGAAAGAGAACTATCATCATCGATGAGGATGGATTCCATGGTCTTGAGGAACTTCGCGATTTAGGCCCTGCCATAGGTAAAGCTGTTTCATCAGCAATGCGAGGTATCTCTCGTGCAACCTGCGACATCACACGGGACATTCATTGCATGGATGGACCGCGCAGACATGGCTATTCACGATACGGTGCGTACGATGATGTGAATACCTTCGATTGGGATGATTGAACAATTTAGACTCAGCCATTATTGATTCGGTCCTCGTTCATTCGAACGGGGGCCACCATCTACTTTTTTCAACCTGTTGCAGCCTGCATAGCTCGAGGGCGAATCTGAAGTTCATAGAGGGAATAGTATTTGCCCTTCTTTGCCATAAGATCATGATGTTGTCCAGATTCGACAATTTTTCCATTTTCCAGTACTAGTATGCGATCAGCATTGACAATGGTTGATAATCTATGGGCAATGACTATGGAAGTGCGTCCCTTGAGGAGAGCTTTCATTCCTTTCTGAATCGCATGTTCAGTATAGATGTCAATGGAGCTTGTGGCTTCATCAAGTACAAGGATTCGTGGATTTGCAAGTAATGCTCGTGCAAAGCTTACGAGCTGACGCTCACCCTCAGATAATCTGGCGCCGCGTTCACCTACGTCTGTGGCAAAACCTTTCTCCAAGTTTTCAAAAATCCGTCTTGCACCAATAGCTTCTGTTGCCTGGAATATCTCCTCATCGGTAGAATCAGGTTTGCCATATCTGATATTGTCCTTGACAGAACCCATGAACAAGAACGCATCTTGCAATACCAACCCAATCTGTGCGCGAAGTGATTCTTGAGTAACATCTCTAATGTCAATGTCATCAATCTTGATCGATCCTACATCGGTTTCATAGAATCTGTTCAGAAGACTCACTACCGTGGTCTTTCCAGCACCTGTGTCACCAACAAGAGCGATGGTTTCTCCAGGCGAAACATCCAGATTGAAGTCTATCAGTACCGGTGTGTCTTCAAGATAACCGAAATCCACGTGTTCGTAGCGAATTCTGCCAGTGATATGTGACATCTCTACAGCTCCCGGTCTGTCTTGAATTGATGGCTCTGTATCCATGATGCTGAATACTCTCTCTGCTCCTGCAAAAGCGCTCTGTACAGATGTGTAGAAATCTGCAATAATCAAGATTGGTCGAAAGAATCTTCCACTAAATTGAATGAACAAGATTACAGTGCCCAATGTGATTGTCCCCTCGATCAGTCTCAGTCCACCAATCCAGAGGATGAGTATTACACCTAGGGTTCCGATTAGACGAATACCTGGGAAGAAGGTCGCCTGTGCCTTTCCAGCATCCACGTTTGACTCGTAGTCCGCTCTGTTGAGTTCATCAAAGTTTTCAATGTTGATTCTCTCACGTGCAAAGCTCTTAGTTACTTTAGCGCCTGAAATACTCTCAGCTAGATTAGCTGTAACACTAGAGATCGTTTTTCGCGTATTTCGGAAGGCCTTTCGCATCCTACTTCGGAATATGACTGTGGTAACGAGAAGAATCGGAACAATAACGAGTGAAACTATAGCCAATTGAAAATCAACAGAAAAGATCACAGCACCAATGGCAAAGACGATGAAGACTTGGGCAAACGTGCTTATCAGACCACCACTCATTAGTTCGCTCATTCTATCGATGTCACTGGTGATTCTGCTAATTATACGACCTGAAGCTGACTTATCATAGAAGTCTTCAGAGAGAACCTGTAGACGTGAATAGAGTCTCTGTCTGATATCGAAAATAGCGTTCTGTCCCATTTGAGTCGTGACATACTCTGTGCCATAGTTTGCAGCCCACTGAATGAAATAGAGAACTACATAGAGAATAGCCGTGAGTAACAATGCCTGAAGGTTCCCACTTGGAAAATCGACGTCAATTGCCTGGCGCAGAACGAATGGAAGTGTCACTTCAAGGGTGATTCCAATCGCAACTAAAAGAGTCACACCTATGAATAATTTTCTATACTCAAGGAGATACCTTACCATTCTACCAAGTAACTGAGAATCTTTGAATTGGTAAGTACGAGCATCTGGATCATCTTGGTGGTCAAGTCCCCTACTCATTGGACCCATCTCCAGATACTGCTAATGCAGCCATCTCCATCTCTTTCAATGTGTCATAGATGCCTGCGTATAGTCCACCACGGTTTCGCAACTCTTGATGAGAGCCGATTTCCATGATTCTACCTCTTTCCATCATAACAATGAGATCTGCATTTCTTACTGTTGAGAGCCGATGTGTAATGATGAAAGTTGTCCGTCCCTTCATGAGGGTCTCCAAAGCCTGCTGAATTAACATCTCAGTCTTTGCGTCAATCGAGCTTGTTGAATCATCCAAGATGAGAATCTTAGGATTTGCTAGCAGTGCTCGAGCAATAGCGATTCTCTGCTTTTGTCCACCACTAAGAGTGACTCCTCTCTCACCAACTATAGATTCGTATCCTTTCTCAAGTGTTTCAATGAAGTCGTGAATATTAGCTGCTTTGGCAGCTGCAATCACATCCTCTATTCCCGCATCGGGTTTTGCAAATGCAATGTTCTCTCGAACAGTAGCTGAGAATAGGAATGGGTCTTGGTGAACCATCCCGATTTCGCCTCTTAGTCTATTGATTCCAAAATAGGATATATCAATATCATCGATGTAGACCTTTCCTGGAGTCATTACTGAATACTCTTCATCTTGGATTCTAACCTTACCATCCTTTACAGAATATTCAGAGTCACCAATTCGTATCTTACCCTTTTCGTCTACCTTGTATGTTTGTTCTTCATATTCAAGGACAAGAGTAGGATCTGCATCATAGAACCTTGGGATCAGATTAACGAGACTTGTCTTTCCTGAACCAGTTCCTCCAAGCAGAGCGACAATTTGCCCCGGTTTGATTTCCATAGTGATGTCCTTCAGAATATAATCGCTACCACGGTAACTGAAGTAGACATGGTCGAATGTGACATGCCCATTGATTTCATGTTCAACAGGTGTGTCAGGGTCATTTACTTCGTCCTTGTGATCCAAGATATAGAAAGCTCTCTCTGCTGAAGCTGAGGCTCTTTGATACATTCCTACAGACCAAGATAAGAAACGGGCTGGTAGCATTAGCATCCCAATAAGAGTCACAAAGCCCACAAATACACCGAGAGATAGGTCTCCTAGGACGAACGAGTACCCTCCTACATAGATTAGTAGACCAGTAATCAAACCAAACAGCGTCGGGAGTAATGGTCTATAGAAAGCGAATAACCTGAAGGCCTCAATTCTTGTGTCTGTGAACTTTCTATTTTCTTCCTCAACTCGCTTGGTTTCTCTATCTCCTGCAGCATAGGACTTGATGACTTTCATTCCTACAATGTTCTCCGCTAGAACAGAGCTGAGATCTCCATACTGTTCTCGGGCCTTGTAAAACACGGGCCGAACCTTTCTCGCAAAGGTGAAGATGAAGAAAATCATAATCGGTAGAATTAGCAGCATGTAGGAAGTCAATGCGGGGCTTAGAGAATACATCGCTATGTATACTCCAATGGTCATCGTGATACCAATGAAGACTATCCGGTAGCCCCAATAATTCCATTCTCTCAGCATGGTTACGTCAGTGGTCACTCGAGCCAGA